>CAMBYC010000040.1 GCA_945871875.1 Sphingobacterium thalpophilum | reverse complement strand
ATTTGCGTTTTTGATCGAATGCCCAATAAATGAACATTTTTAATTTCTTTTATTAAATCCTCTTCACTTAAAGCACCAGATAAAGTACGAATATTTCTATAACCTGCATTTTCAAACTGAATTTTTGCAGATTGGCTTAGATTTTCCAGAAAAAGGATGTTAATTTTGTCCTTCGGATAACTAGTTAATTGCTCTGACATAATATAAATTGCAATATTTTGACACAAAATTACTTAAGTTTATCCTAATGCCCCTGAAATGAATTTAAAACCAATAAATCCCAAAATGAAAATCCTATTTACATCCCTATTTTTATTGTTTCTTTTTAATGAAACAATAATTAAAGTTGGCCATTTCGAATTTTTTTCACCTTGGAAATTGATTGCGAAGCCAATATCTAGGTATATTCCTTCCACTTTATCTAAAAACAATAAAAAATATGCTGGCATAGCAGAAGAATTTTATCGCAATGAATTGTTGCCATCTAAATTCAATGGTGCTATGTTGGTGGCAAAAAACGGTAAAATAATTTTCGAAAAATATAGTGGATATCAACATCTTGAAGTAAAAGGCTTAATTGATGAAAACAGTTCATTCCATTTGGCTTCTGTGTCCAAAACATTTACAGGAATGGCAATTTGTAAACTTTGGGAAGAAGGAAAGTTAAATATAACAGATAGTGTGTCGATTTATTTAACAGGTTTTAATTACCCTGGTGTTACTATAAAAACTCTATTAAATCATAGAAGTGGTTTACCTAATTACGTGCATACTCTAACTGAAAGGGAATATGTAGGTAAAAAGATGATTACAAATGAAGATGTTTTAGCTTATTTGATAAAAAACAAAAAAACACTTCATGCTGGTAAACCGGATAAAGATTTTAACTACTGCAATACGAATTATGCTTTATTGGCTTTAATAATTGAGAAAGTAAGTGGGATGTCATTTAGTCAATATTTAGCAACCACTTTTTTTGATCCACTTGAAATGAAACACACATTTGTATTTACATCAGGAATGGAAGATAAAGTTATGCCTTCTTACAACTGGAAATCACAAAAAGAGCCTTTTATGTATTTAGATGGTGTTTACGGTGATAAAAATATTTATAGCACGCCTAGAGATATGTTGAAATGGGATTCAGTATTAACATATGGTAAAATGTTTAAACCTGAAACTTTAGAGGCTGCTTATAAAGGGTATAGTAATGATAAAAGGGGAATTAAAAATTATGGATTGGGTTGGAGATTGTATTTGTATCCAAACAACAAAAAAATAATATACCATAATGGCTGGTGGCATGGGAACAATACATTTTTTTCTAGAATGGTTGAAGATTCAGTTACCATTATTGTATTGGGCAATAAGTTTAATAAACATATTTATGATGCACGTAAATTATATGTAGCTTTTGGAAATACAGAACGAATTGATAATGAAGAGGAATAATTTTATTCAATTTTTTTTAGTTGATTTTTTTAAAATTCTACTAATTTTTTTAAAAAAATCCAATAAAATTGAAAAACAATTCAACATATTTGTTGCAAATGTTCAAAATAACAGAATAGAATGTACAGTTTTTGAGTTAAAATGTTAATTTTGACAATCTTACTCAATTTTGTATAAAATTGAAGTAAGATCATATAAAAAAATCTTATGGATAATTTATTTTATGTAGTACCTATTTTGGGTGTTATTGGTTTATTGTATACTTTTATACAATTCAATTGGGTTTCTCGCCAAGATGCGGGTTCCGATAGAATGAAAGAGATTAGCACTTACATTGCAGAAGGTGCTATGGCTTTTTTAAGGGCAGAATGGAAAATACTAGGATATTTTGTTGCTATTGTAGCCTTAATGTTAGGCTTTATGGCAACTAGAAATGAAACCAGCCATTGGAGTATTGCCATATCTTTTATAATTGGAGCAGTATTTAGTGCCACAGCAGGTTATATTGGAATGAAAGTTGCAACCAAGGCAAATGTTCGTACTGCACAAGCTGCAAAGACTAGTTTGGCTCAAGCTTTAAAAGTTTCTTTTACAGGTGGATCCGTAATGGGTTTAGGCGTTTCAGGATTAGCTGTATTGGGTTTGGGAAGTTTATTTCTAATTATAAAACATTTCTTTTCTCCTGATGGAGACGCTGCTGGAATGTTAAGAACCATCGAAGTATTAACAGGATTTTCTCTCGGTGCAGAATCTATTGCATTATTTGCTCGTGTTGGAGGTGGTATTTATACAAAAGCTGCAGATGTTGGAGCAGATTTAGTAGGAAAAGTTGAAGCAGGTATTCCTGAAGATGATCCTCGTAATCCAGCTACAATTGCAGATAATGTGGGTGATAATGTAGGTGATGTTGCAGGAATGGGTGCAGATTTATTCGGTTCCTATGTTGCAACGGTTTTGGCAACAATGGTTTTAGGACAAGAAGTTACAGGTGCTAATGGTATACCATTAGTTGATGCTTTTGGTGGTTTATCCCCTATCTTGTTGCCAATGTTGATTGCTGGTATTGGAATTTTGCTTTCAATTGTAGGTACATTTTTTGTTAGAATAAGTGAAAATGCTGGATTAAATACTGCTACGGTTCAGAATGCCCTAAACATGGGGAATTATGGATCAATGATTCTAACAGCAATTGCTTGTTACTTTCTTGTTTCATTCATTTTGCCTGAAACAATGACTTTAAGAGGTTTAGAATTTACTAGAATTGGTGTAATTGGTGCAATAGCTGTTGGTTTAATTGTTGGTACATTAATGAGTATAATAACCGAATATTATACAGCTATGGGCAAACGTCCAGTGTTGAGTATAATTAAACAATCAAGTACAGGACATGCTACAAATATAATTGGTGGTTTGGCTGTTGGTATGGAATCAACTTTTTTACCAATATTGGTATTAGCAGCTGGAATTTACGGATCTTATGCATGTGCTGGTTTATATGGTGTAGCAATTGCTGCTGCGGGAATGATGGCTACTACTGGAATGCAATTGGCTATTGATGCTTTTGGACCAATAGCAGATAACGCTGGGGGTATTGCAGAAATGAGTGAACTACCTGCTGAAATTAGAGAAAAGACTGATATTTTGGACGCAGTTGGAAATACAACTGCCGCAAGTGGAAAGGGATTTGCAATTGCTTCTGCTGCTTTAACTTCATTGGCTTTATTTGCAGCCTTCGTTGGTGTTGCAATGCCAAACAATCAACACATTGATATCTACAAAGCAGATGTTTTAGCAGCTCTTTTTGTTGGTGGAATGATTCCATTCATTTTTTCTTCTTTAGCTATCAAAGCGGTAGGTGAAGCTGCAATGAGTATGGTTGAAGAAGTACGCAGACAATTCCGAACTATTCCAGGTATTATGGAAGGTACAGGAAAACCTGAGTACGATAAATGTGTTGCCATAAGTACAGAAGCGTCACTAAAAAAGATGATGTTGCCCGGTGCAATTACAATCATCTCCCCTATTTTGATTGGTTTTACATTAGGTCCTGAGGCTTTAGGTGGATTTTTGGCCGGTGCTACTGTTAGCGGTGTGTTGATGGGGATATTTCAGAATAATGCTGGCGGTGCTTGGGATAACGCAAAAAAATCTTTCGAAAAAGGTGTTGAGATTAATGGTGAAATGTTCTATAAAAAATCAGAACCTCATAAAGCATCTGTTACAGGTGATACCGTGGGAGATCCTTTCAAAGATACTTCTGGGCCTTCAATGAACATTCTTATTAAATTGATGTCGATTGTATCATTGGTAATTGCCCCTACTTTGGCTCAAATGCATCCTGCAAAAGACAATACCCAAATTAGTAAAACAAAACAGCAAACTGTTTTGGTTATGAAAAAATAGTATTAAAATTATATGGGTATTAATAAAAAGAGGAACTAAAAATTAGTTCCTCTTTTTATTAATACCCATAATTTTGATATGTATATCATTAATATTTACATGTTTGGCTAAAGCTTTTTAGTTAAGCACATGAAAATAAAAAACTAAATTTTGTTCCCAATTTGTAATCAGAATTTAGTTCGAATTAATTATTTGCTACTTTATTATAATTCAAATAATTGAAATAGCTTAATTGAGAAGAGTAAATAATGAATAACCAAGTATTGATAATATAAATCCAGATTACCAAACATTCCTTGGACACATATCACCATAAACATTGTTCAAAAGGAATCCCATTACAATTTCATGGGTTCCTCTTTGCATGGATTGGAGCATATACTTAGGTGTATTTGTATCGTAAGAATAACTAATGTTGAATCTTTGAGATATATTTATCCCAGCCATTGCAGCTAATCCAATATCAACCCTATAATTCATGCCAACCCAAAGTCTATCTTGGTATTGCAATTTCACATTTACATCTTTATATAAAGGTGCATTTGCCATATACAACATCATCACACTTGGCAAAACTGTTATATCCTCATTAAGAAAAAACTTATAACCTCCAGTTAAAAAAATATGAGGAACGTTTCTAGCCCCGTATATCGCAGAATCTGTTGCAATGTAATTAGTAGGTAAAATACCTTGGGCAGATAAGCCTACAAAATAATTGGCACTATACAAAAATAAACCAGAACTAAGTTCAGGATTTATCTTATAATAATTGTTTATACTTCTTGTGGCAGGATCTCTATTATCTTGTAAAGTAATTTTATCAAAATTGATAAAATTATTAGATAATCCTAATCCAAAACCAGCAGATAGGCTGGTATTTTCATTTATTCCCACATGATAAGCATAAGATGCATTAGCAAAAACTTTATTTGTATATCCAGTATTGTAATTTATAAGGTTTACGCCAACTCCATGATGTGGTGGTGAAGTTGTATATTCTTCCCAATACCGTTTACCTCTTGGATTTTCACCTTTCATTTCCAATGAAGTAGGTGTTTGTTTCATATCAACCTTACCAATTGGACCATGAGCTGAAATATAATATGTTGATGGAGCACCCTCTATACCCACCCACTGGTTTCGCATGCTCATTTTGAGGTCAATATAATTTTCAATTCCAGATATTGCCGGATTTAATATATAATTATTGAGAATATATTGGGTATAATATGGTCGTTGTTGAGAAAATGAAAACAAACCTATGCTAATAAATAGTATGACAAATAAAAGTACTTTTTTCATAAATTATCTTAAAATCGTAACAAAACCTGACACTTTTTCTCTTCCATTTTTAGGATCTAGTACATAATAATAAGTTCCTGCAGGCATTGGTTTACCATTATATGTGCCATCCCAAGGAAGGTCCATATTTGTGGTATGTAACACAAGCTGCCCTTGAGCTGTAAATATTTCCAAAACAGCCCCTGGATAAGAATCTAGATATTTGATAACCCATGTATCATTTATACCATCATTATTTGGAGTAAATGTATTTGGTGCTTTTGGCAACTTCAATACTTTTACAAAAAGCTCATCATTAGTTACACAACCACCCACTCCCATAACAGATAGTGTATAGTAAATATCATTTTTGGGGTCTAATATCGTTGGATTTAAAATAAACGGATTGTTTAAATAGGTTTGCGGAGCCCAATTATAAACCAATCTATTTCCTGTTGCAGTAGCAGAAATCATTTTTTGTCCTCCTTCCAATACAAACATATCTGGTCCTGCTGAAATAACCGGATATGGGTTTATAACAATTGTTTTTTGGGCTGTATCGGATACACAACCTACATCAGTGTAAGTAAACAAAGCAACTCTGTAAGTTCCTGCTGCTTTGAAGAGGTGAGTTGGATTTTGCAAAGTTGAAGAAATACCATCTTTAAAATCCCAATACCATTTTGTAATGTTTCTTACTGCGTCTTTAGTAGTATCTTTAAAATCAATATTGAATCCTACACAAACTGAATCTACACTACTGAAACCTGCTTTAGATTGAGCATAAACTTGGGATAAAACTTTAGTTGTTGAATCAATACATCCATCTACAGAAGTTACAATTAGTTTTACATTATAAGATTGTAGTGCCGAATATTTATGTATTGGGTTTTGCATAATTGAACCTGTTGGATCATTAGGATCTCCAAAGTTCCAGCGGTAACTAAATGGTGCCTGATTAGCTCCCAATATTGTTGTAGAATCTGTAAATATAGCTTTCCCGTCTGGCAAACAAACTACCGAAGATCCAAAATTTACATTTGGTATTGGGTGTACATCTACATTTTGAGTAATGGGAATACTCGTACAACCTCTATCATTTATAACTTGAAGCGTAACAGCGTATGATTTAAAAATTGGATAAGTATTGCTAAGTGGATTATTGTTGTTTAAGGTTTTCAAAGCAGTTCCATCTCCCATATCCCATTTCCAAGTAGTTAAACTCGTAGCATTTGATATTGAACTATCTGTAAAAACAATTGGATTCTTTTCACAAGTTGGATTAGAATATCCAAAAACTGATACTGGTCTAGGCCATACAACAATTGGCATTTCCTTAAATGTATTACAGCCATTGGATGCAGTATATGTGTATCTAATTTTAAATGTATCAACACCAGCAATCGCAGGAGTAAATAGACCTGTAGTACTTACTGCTGTACCAGAATATATCCCTGAACCTACTGGGATACCTGTAACATCTGTAACCTTGGTTTGAGTAATTTGTCGTGGAATTGCGTCAAAACAAATGCCTGGAATGGAATCAAAAGTTATTACTGGACTACCTTTTATTGTAATTGTTTGAATAAAATCTTTAAAACAATCACCAAATAAACTACCAGAATATGCTCTTAATCGTATTTCAAAAGTCTTTGTAGGAACATTTTGAAAATTAGGATAAAGATGTGTGTAAGTTTTATTTAATGTTGGATTGTCATCATATGTAGTATCAATTTGACTGGTTTTATTGTCCCAATAAATAACCAGTTTGGTTACATTTCCAAAGTCAACAGTTGAGTTGTTTTCTAATACTATTGGGATATTACTACACAATGCATTGTTATTCAATATATTGAATGCTGCTTCAGGTTTAGAACCATTCACTGTAAATTGTCTAGTAGATGAATCTGAACAACCTGCTAAAGTTTGAACCTTTAATGATAAATTATAATATCCAGCTGCACTATACCTATGAGATGGATTTTTTAAATTAGAAATATTAGGATTGCCCATTGTCGCATTTATATCACCAAAATTCCAAGTGTATTTAAATCCAATTTCGGATTTATCCGCTATATAACTGCTGTCTAAAAATAATGCGGATGCATCACTTAAACATACCTCTGGTAAGATATTATATACATTCGGTAACGGATTTACTCTAAATGTTTTGAATAAAGTATCACTTTTACAACCTTTATCGGTTTCTACCATTAATTTAATGGTTTTATCTCCCCAAACAGTATAGGTATGGGTAAATGGCGCATTGGTTGTTTTATCTGTGATTGGTGTACCATCGCCAAAATCCCAATTCCATCTTTTAAGACTACCTACATTAGCTATGGATGCATCATTTATTGTCATCGCATTAATTTCGCAAAGGGTATCACTAGTAGTAAAAACAGGTGTTGGCAGTGGATGAACAATAAATGAATGGGTTACTGTATCACTATTACAACCCTGATCTGAAATGGAAAATAATGTAGCCGTATAAGTTTTATTGGGCAAAAATACTTTTGCAATATTTAATGTAGTATCGGTTCTGCCATCACTAAAATTCCAAAATCTAGAAACCAATGGACTTCCTTTGCCATCTGATTGGTTAACAAAGAAGGTAGTATCTCTTAAACAAACTTCTGGACTAACAGTAAAAGCAGTTTTGGGTTGGGCATAAATTTCGGTAATATTTTTAACTGTAGAATCAATACAACCGTGTGGGGTTGTTACGATTAATGTTACAGGGTAAGGACCGGTAGCACTATAACGGTGTTTGGGATTAAAAATATTTGCAGTGTCTTCGTTGCCTAATCCTGCAAAAGGATCTCCAAATTTCCACTTAAAACTAAATGGTTTTTCACTAATGTCGGCAATAGTTGTGCTATCAATAAATTGTCCAACTCCATCTGGTAAACATATTTTTGGCAGACTAAAATTTACTAATGGGTGAGGGTGAATTCTTATTGTTTTATATATGGTATCACTTTTACAGCCTTTGTCCGTTTCTACCATCAATTTAATTGTCTTATCTCCCCAAACGGTATATGTATGATTATAAGGTGCACTTGTAGTTTTATCCATATTCGGATATCCATCACCCAAATCCCAATTCCATCTTTTTAAGTTGCCAACATTTGCTACTGAAGAATCGGTAATAACGATAGCATTGGTTTCACAAAGGGTATCACTCAATTTAAAAAATGGTGTTGGTAAAGGATTTACTACAAAAGATTTAGTTAAAGTATCACTCACACAACCTTTATCAGAAATTGAATATAAACTAACATGGTAAGTGCTATCGGGGGAAAATGCTTTTTTAAAATTTAGCGAAGTATCTGAATAACTATTGCTGATTGTCCATAACCTTGAAACTAGTGGTCTAACCAATCCGTCAGACAAATTGGTAAATACAGTAGAATCTCGCAAACAAACTTCATTACTTACATCAAAATTTGTTTTTGGTTGTGGATAAACTTCGATTAATGATTTTGTAGTAGAATCAATACAACCATAAATCGAAGTAACCTTCAGTTGAATTGGATAATTTCCTAGGTTAGTATATCGATGTATTGGATTTTTTTGTGATGAAGTATCAGGATTTGAAATTATCGAAAGAACATCACCAAATTTCCAATCGTATTTAAAATCATTTTCCGTTTTGTCTACAATTGATGATAAATCCATAAAACGAGCCATTCCATCTGGCAAACAAACAATTGGCAATTTGAAATCGACAATTGGGTTGGGATGATTTACAAATGGCAAAGTGAATATTGGAGATTTACAACCAGTAGCTGTCTGTACTTGTAATGTTGGATTATATGTAGTTAGATTTGTATATTTCCTTTTTATTGAAGCATTTGTTGTATCGATAATTAATGCCGTTCCATCCCCAGGATCCCAGGTCCATTTAACAAGCCTGCTGCTGTCATAAGCTTTTGAAGAATCAGCAAAAGTTATAAAATTGTTTTGGCAAGTAGAATCAATATTTATAAAACTTGCAGTTGGAACAGGATCTACTGTAATATTTTTACTAAATACCTGGCTAATGCAACCAATATCTGTTAGAACTGATAGTTTAACTGTGTATGTTCCAGATGTTTTAAACAAGTGAGTTGGATTTTTGGCCATACTGGTATCGCCATCACCAAAATCCCAATAATATTTTACTAGGGTTCTTCCATTGGCATTGCTACTATCTGAAAACTTTATTGAATCTGTAACACAACCATTATTATTCCACCCGAAATTTGCAATGGGAGGGTCAAAAACGCCAAGGTCAAAGTCAATAATTTGTTCTCCACTGCATCCATCAGCTGTAGGATTATTAACTAAAACTTGAACAGGATATGTTCCTTTTGTTGCATAAGAATAAGGTAGCGGCAGTTTATATTGGTAAACATTTCTTCCACTGATATCAAAAGATGTATCTGCAACTGGTTTAGTATCATTAACTACCGGATAATTGGGAATTGTCCATTTAATTGATAAAGGTTGATAAGGCAATGTAATGGATATTCGGAAAGGTGAATTTAAACAGGCATTGGGTTGACTGGTAGTGGTTGAAGTATAATCATTTCCTAGAGATAGAAATTGATACAAGTCTTTTACATTAGCTCCTGCATTGTAGCCATAACTTTCCGCATTTCCATACCCATAAGCAATGGCATTGAAACCAGAATCGGATTCGAAAGTATGGTATCCCACTGTTAAAGGAATTTGGTAGTAAAAATAATTTGCATCTTGAGGGTGAGTAATAGGTGTTACAGTTGGAGTTATACCATCAATTTTTAATGTAGAAGCCCCCCCCTTTGGAATAACAAGGTTTGAATAATGTGTTAAGATTCTATGATTGCCTGTTGAAAAAATTGTTACTTTATTAATAGTTTGCTCAATTGGACTTAAATATATCATTTCAGGATCTCCCTGTCCACGAGTAACATTTCCTGCTTTGTCGGCAGTTGTAATATATTGAGCAACCATTATTGGCTTGTCTGATTCAATAAGATTAGGTGTATTTCCTCCGAAATCATAATAAAAATTGTTTACCAATCCAGTTAAAACTACTCCATTTCTTTTAACAATTGTTGTTGGATCACTAACTACGATTCTAAAAAAGTTATACGGCATAAACGAAGTTGGAGCAGTTAAATATCTTTTGCCCCATGCATTTGATGGAAATGCTTGTTGAATATAATTGTCGGCAGAACCGCCACTTTCAGTTGCTGCTTGTATATTTACTTTTCCAGAACCAGAAAATACTGCAATTCTTTTACAAGCACTTGTTGCAGTTGCAACAGATCTAATTTTAGTTCCAGTCAAATCTTCTCCAGAAGTGGAACTTAATAATTTTCCCATCACATTGTATATTTCTCCTTTATTCAATGTTGTTTTTATGGTATCCCCTTTTTTGTTTAAAATAGAATTTGCAGCCAAAACAATCTCAATATTTGTACTATCTTCTGTAGCAATAACAAATGCATAACAATAAGAGTAGTTTGCATTTGTAGATTGTTTGTAATTTATAGAATAATATTCTCTTCCTAATGTTGGTGTTGGGAACAATAATGATGCTCCAGAAACTGAAGCATCATAAATATGTGCATAAGCTATAATATTTTCATCACTAGTTACATGAATCCCCATCTTCGATTTTCCTTCAATAGCCAAACGTGCATCATCTGTGCCGTTTTTAGGTATAATATCTGATGTAATTACTGTATTCGCCAAAACTTTGTAGGTTTTAGTCCAACCAGTTGCAGGAATAGTTACTGTTACATTAGCATCTTTGTCAGAAGTAAAATACAAAACCATGTTTTGTCCATTTGTTGTTTGCACCGCAACTGCACCAGTTGATGTATACATTGCAACATGGCTTCCATAACCCACCCAGAAATCTTTTCCTTTATTGGAGAAGTCTTGACCAAAAGATAAACTTACAGTTATAATTAGTAATAATGCAAGCAGCCTATATTTTTTCATGTGCAATTAATGATTACAAATATGGTATAATGCAATATAATATATATATTAATATGTTAATTATATTATTGCTGTTTGTTAGATGTTTAAATAATTCACAGCGTTGGCACCCTCACAAAAAATCAAATCTAAAATACTCATATTCTGTATGAAACCTGTTTTTTCTTGAAAAACTTGCTGGTATTTTGGAACAAATTTTTCAAATTGTTGACTATAGTTTTTAGGAAGAACTTTATCAGTCATGTTTTTATCTGAATCCATAATATTTTCTAATTCTATTTGCTTTATTTTGATGTCTAGTTTTAAAACTTTAATAACCCAATTCAAAAGATCTAAATTCCATTGGTATAAAACTTCATAATGCTTTACATAAAACATTTCCAATTGAGGTGCGTAATATTCAAACCAGGGTGATCTTGCATATATACTTCTAAGGGTTCTCCAATGCTGTGTTTGCCAATCTTGAGAATTGTTAATTTTTACATCTCTAATTAATTGATTTACTTCTCTCCCACCTTTTATCGGAATGGATAAACTAATTATTCCATTTGCACCAGTAACCAAACACCTATTTCGGAAACTCATCTTTTTGTATTTATCGTCTAAAGCAAAACCAATTTCGTTATGACTTACTATCTCTCTTAAAACTGAAATTGGCGGAAAGTATTGTGGCTCGATAATTACCATTTTAATTTTTTAAATCTAAAATCTTACGACTAATCTGAATTCAATTAATAATTTACTTAAAGTAAAGTATTAGTTTAATATACTTTAAATATTGATAATCATAGTTATATATAATTTTACTTAAAGTAAAAAAAAACTAGCCAGATATTAATCCAGCTAGTTTCTAAGTTTAAACAAATTTAAACTTTAATGTTTTTTGTGACCGCCATCTTCTGGTTTTTTACAGGTCAATGGAAGCTCTTTGTAAGCATCTGGATTTGCCTTTATTTCATCAGCATCATATCCAATGTTCGCAATGGCAGTTTTTAAATTTTCGACATTTGTTCTATCTACCAAATAACTTACATTGGTGTATTTACTGCTTGGATAAACTACTACTTTAGTAACCCCATCTTCGTATTTCATAAATTCTTCAATACGATTTTTACATTCAACACATATTGCTCCTGGTGTTTGAATTTTAATGGTTACTGGCTTTTTTTGTTGAGCTTGTAAAGTAGAAATTGATACAACTAAAGCAAGAATAAATAAATGGATTTTTTTCATACTGTGATTTTTTTCAATATATTAAATTCCTTTCCAATTTGCAGGGTCGTTGCGCCAATTTAACAAAGTATTTTGCAAATCTGCAGTAACTACCCCTTTATCAATAGACAATTGTAAAATTTGTTCATAATTGGTTAATGAAATCATTTTTATTCCTTTTGTGGCAAATGCTTCTTCTGCTTGAATAAAACCATAAGTAAAGATTGAAACCATTCCAATTACATCTAATCCAGCATTTTTTGCAACTTCGGCAACTTCTAGACTGCTTTTACCAGTAGAAATCAAGTCTTCTATAATTACAGTCTTTTGACCTTTTTCAAAAAAGCCTTCTATTTGATTTCCCAATCCATGTGCTTTGGGTTGCGGACGAACGTATATATAAGGCAATTTCAGTTGATCAGCAGCCATCGCACCCCAAGCTATTCCCGCAGTTGCAACACCAGCAAGTAAATCAACATCTGGAAATTGTTCAAAAATAACATTACACAGTTCACTTTTGATAAAATCCCGAACATAAGGAAAGCCCAATACCCTCCGGTTATCGCAATAAATTGGACTTTTCCAACCCGACGCCCATGTAAACGGTTCTTGTGGACTTAATTTTACTGCATTTACTTGTAGTAGTTTTTCTGCAACTGCTTTTTCATTTGTCATAATCGTAACTGTTTTCTTAACTTGTGGTGTAAAGATAAACCCAAGATTTCATGCAGCTTAAAATTTATTCAGGAGAACAGTTTTTAATACTTACAGACGAACAAAATATGCTGGATAATGGCGAATTAGATTGTTTGAAGTTAAGAGTTGAAACCAACCATATTTTTAGTATTAAGCAATTTGTTTCTGAATTTTCATTAAAAGCTTTCAGATTTGGCGTAATTTTTTCAGTAGATTTTAGTGTTTTAGAGGAAAAATTAAGAGATGAATATCGTTTAATAAAAGCTGCAGGAGGTTTAGTGTTAAACGATAACAAAGAATCATTATTTATTTTCAGAAGAGGAATATGGGATTTACCGAAGGGGAAATTAGATGAAGGCGAAACTATTGATGCTTGTGCTATAAGGGAAGTTGAAGAAGAAACGGGAATATCTAATACTTTAATGGATAAATTTTTGTTGAACACGTATCATTTTTATGAAGAAAATGGGCAATCGATATTAAAAGAAACCTATTGGTATTTAATGAATTCTCCTGGAATACAAGTTTTGGTTCCACAAGCGGAAGAACAAATTACAGCTATTAAATGGGCTGGTGCGGATTCAATAATAGAAATTTTGTCTGTATCATACCCGATGATTAGGGACGTTTTTTATTCTTATGATAATCAAATCAATTGATAGCTTTTAACATATAATTTAAAATGATTTTTTGAAATTATACTAGATGATTTACAAAGATTGAATCACAACATCCGGCAAAAATGGAGATGCATCTCCCCCATTTCGTAGTATATCTCTTACAATTGTTGATGCAACTGAAGTATATTTAGGTTCACCGGTAAGAAAAAAAGTTTCTATAGAAGGATCCATTGCACGATTTGCATCTGCAATTGTTTTTTCATACTCAAAATCACTTACATATCGAATTCCACGAAGAATAAATTTAGCTCCCAATTGCTTGCAAAAATTTATTGTCAATCCTTCATATTGAGCACCTACTATCTTTGGCTCATCTTTGAATATGGTTTCTATCCATTCTATTCGCTGTTCTGGCGAAAACATAGGCGTTTTTGCAGCATTAACACCTATTCCAACAACAATTTTATCAAATAATGGAAGTGCTCGCTTAATAATGTCAACATGACCTAAAGTTACTGGGTCAAATGTTCCAGGAAACAAACATATATGTTTTTCCATATATTGAATAATTTAAATAAAATTGTTACAACTCTCTTTTTCCTGCTAATAAATACAATACTGCCATTCTTATTGCAACACCATTTTCTACTTGATTGAGAATTAAAGACTGGTCGCTGTCTGCTACATCACTATCAATTTCTACACCCCTATTTATTGGTCCAGGATGCATAATAAAAATTTTTTTATCCAACTGGTTGAGCATTTTTTTAGTCACCCCAAAGGCTAAATTGTATTCTCTTAATGAAGAAAACAACACTTGATTTTGTCGTTCAAGTTGAATACGAAGAACATTTGCTACATCACACCATTGAAGGGCTTTTTTAATATCATATTCAACCCTAATGCCAAATGTTTCTTCAATGTATTTAGGTATTAACGTTGGTGGACCTGCAACAACAACCTCAGCACCCATTTTTTGTAACAAATAAATATTACTCAAAGCAACTCTCGAATGCATAATGTCTCCAATAATTGCAATTTTCTTTCCTTCTAAATTATCTAATTGCTCTCTAATTGAAAAAGCATCTAATAAAGCCTGGGTAGGATGCTCATTTATGCCGTCTCCAGCATTTACAATTACCGCAGGAATATGTTTTGCCAAGAAATGTGGGGCACCACTTGCACTATGACGCATCACAACAATATCAACTTTCATTGATAAAATATTGTTGACAGTATCTAGAAGTGTTTCTCCTTTTGATACGGATGATCCACTAGCTGTAAAATTTATAGTGTCGGCACTGAGTCGCTTCTCCGCGAGTTCAAAAGAAATTCTAGTCCTTGTGGAATTTTCGTAAAAAAGATTAACAATGGTAATATCTCTAAGTGATGGCACTTTCTTAATGGGACGCTGTAAAACTTCTTTAAATTGAACCGCAGTATCTAAAATAAGTTGTATATCCTGAACAGACAAATCCCTTATGCCTAAAAGATGTTTTGTACTTAGTTGCATTAAGATGCTAAGTTATAGTATTTAAGATTTATGGCTTCAATTTTTTATTCAAAAATTTTAATATAATACAACATTTGATTCACCTTCCCACAACACTTTTACTTTTTGTGTAACCACAGAGTCAATTGATTTACCTACATAATCTGGTTGTATAGGCAATTGTCTGTCAAATTTACGATCTATCAAAATTAATAATTCAACCTTGGCAGGTCTGCCATAATCTACAAGTGCATCCATCGCAGCACGTATTGTTCTTCCAGTATACAACACATCGTCTATTAAAATGATTTTTTTACCTTCTACTGAAAATGGCAAATTTGTCTCTGATGGCGCCCGAATACCTACTCGATGATCATCTCTATAAAACGTTATATCTAATTTGCCATACTTTACAGACAATTCAGGATATGACAAATAGATATAATTCAAAATTTGATCACTTACAAAAATTCCACGTGGCTGTAATCCAATTAGACAAGTCTCAGTAAATGGATAATGATTTTCAATCAACTGCTGAGCCAGTCGACTTATGGTTAAATTAAGTTCAGAATGTGTTAGAATGGTTGTCACCGAAACAATTGTTATTTGTTAAAATTGAATATTTAAGCTTCAAGCATAAACGGATAAGTGTAATCAATTGGAGAAACCAAAGTTTCTTTAATTGTCCTAGCACTTAACCAACGGTATAGGTTCAACATAGAACCTGCTTTGTCATTTGTTCCACTCGCTCTTGCTCCACCAAAAGGTTGTTGTCCCACTACAGCTCCTGTTGGTTTGTCGTTTATGTAAAAGTTCCCTGCAGCGTTTGACAATTTATTGGTAGCCAATTCAATAGCTTTTCGATCTTTCGCAAGAATTGCTCCTGTTAAAGCATAAGGTGATGTTGCATCAACTAATTTCAATGTCTCTTCAAAATTATTGGCATCATAAACATATAAAGTTAAAACTGGACCAAACAATTCCTCGGACATGGTTTCATACTGTGGATCAGTGGTTTCTATTACAGTAGGTTCAATAAAATAACCTACTGATTTGTCTGAATTGCCACCAACTAGTATAGAAGCCGTTGTGCTGCTTTTTACATTATCGATATAAGATTTAATTTTATCAAAACTCTTTTCGTCAATAACTGCATTTACAAAATTGGTAAAGTCTTCAACTGTTCCCATTTTGAAACTTTTAACTCCGGCAACCAACTTCTGTTTAATTTCATTTGCCAAATTAGAAGGAATATATGCTCTTGATGCTGCAGAACATTTTTGTCCTTGGTATTCAAAAGCACCTCGCAACAATGCTGTAACTACGGCATCAGCGTCAGCTGAATGATGTGCTACAACGAAATCCTTTCCTCCAGTTTCGCCTACAATTCTGGGATAAGTGCGATAATTAGGCAATTGTTCTCCAATGGTTTTCCACATTTGGTTAAATACCTTGGTTGATCCTGTAAAATGAACACCTGCAAAATCTCTATGCTTAAAACAAACTTCACCTAAAGTTGGACCATCAACATACACCAAATTGATTACGCCATCAGGTAAACCGGCTTCAATCAAAACTCTCATAAACATTTGTGCAGAATAAATTTGCGTATTTGCTGCTTTCCAAACAACAACATTTCCACACATTGCAGCAGATGCAGGAAGATTTCCACCAATAGCTGTAAAATTAAATGGAGTAACAGCCAATACAAACCCTTCTAACGGTCTGTATTCCATTCGATTGTGCATGCCTGGACTACTAATTGGCTGTTGTTTATAAATTTCAGACAAAAAATGCACATTGAATCTCAAGAAGTCAATCAACTCACAAGCTGCATCAATTTCTGCTTGAAACGCATTTTTACTTTGCCCAAGCATTGTTGTTGCATTTATATAAGGACGATATTTTGTAGCCAACAAATCTGCGGCTTTTAAAAATATGGCAGCTCTACTTTCCCATAGCATTGCAGACCAACTTTCTTTTGCGGTTAGTGCAGATTGAATGGCATCATTTACATGTGATGCATTTCCGCTATGAAAATTTCCTAAAATATGTTTGTGTTCATGCGGTGGACGAATGGCTTTTGTTGTTCCCGTTCTAACCTCTTTTCCGCCAATATACATAGGAATATCTAGCGTATTGCTTTTCAATTCTGCTAACGCCAACTTAAGTTTATTCTTTTCAGGTGATCCAGGTGCATAAGAAAGCACTGGTTCATTAATCGGTAAAGGGTAATTAAAAGTTCCTGTTTGCATATAATATATTTTGAAAATTCAAGTGATAATATTCCTAATTAATCAGATGTTTCTTTTTCTAGCATCAAAAATGCTTTTATAAATCCGTCAAGTTCTCCATCCATAACAGGTTGCACATTGCCAACTTCATAGTCTGTTCGGTGATCTTTAATCATTTTGTATGGATGAAACACATAACTTCTAATTTGGCTGCCCCATTCAATCTTCTTCTTTGATGCGTTATTTGCGTTTTTAATTTCCTCTCGTTTACGCATTTCTTCTTCATAAAGGCGGCTTTTAAGCATTGTCATGGCTTTTTCACGGTTTTCACCTTGAGTTCTAGCTTGTTGACATTCAACAATTATTCCACTTGGTTTATGGGTTAAACGCACAGCAGTTTCTACTTTATTTACGTTTTGACCACCAGATCCTCCACTTCTAAAGAATGCCCATTCAATATCTGCTGGATTTACTTCAATTGTGATGGTATCGTCAATAAGTGGATAAACATATATGGAAGCAAAAGATGTATGTCTTCTTGCATTGCTATCAAATGGTGAAATTCTTACCAATCGATGTACACCACTTTCAGCTTTTAGAAACCCGTAGGCGAATGGTCCATCAAATTGTAAGGTACAAGTTTTGATACCTGCTCCGTCACCATCTTGCCAGTCAAGTTCGGTAACTGTCCAACCTTGTTTTTGACCATACATGCGATACATCCGGGCTAGAATTTCTGCCCAATCCTGGCTTTCTGTTCCTCCAGCTCCTGAATTGATTTGCAAAACTGCTTGCAATTCGTCTTCTGGTTTGTTTAAAGTGCTCTTAAATTCTGCTTCATCAAGTGCATCAATGGCTTTATGATGGGTTAATTTAACATCCTCTTCCTCTCCTTCTCCTTCTTTCCAGAATTCAAATAGTATGGCAAATTCTTCAACCGCTGATTCAGTATCATCAAATAATTTCACCCAATATTCATTGAGTTTTATGTTTTTTAATATTTCTGTTGCTCGCTTGTTGTCGTTCCAAAATCCTGGTGAAAGGGATAACTGTTTGTCTTCGAATATCTTATGTTGTCTGTTAGTGACGTCAAAGAAACCTCCTTAGAACCAAAATCCGGTCCCTCATATCACGTAATTGTTCTGTTGTCATAAATACAAATATATTAAAATTTGACGGTGTAAACAGTATATTTTGTTTAAAATATATATTAGTTTAAAACTTTTATGGTCTATTTGTGTTTATTTTTTTATGGTGAAATTGTATAATTTTTTGGCAAGCTGGCAGTTGTTTCCTGAAAAGGGAGTTTACGCCAACGGGCAACGTCCTAAAAGTGGAATTTACAAAGTTGAATCTGATATTATAAGCAATACAATAAAATTTCAACACCACTGGGTTACTTTAGAAAACAACGCCTTTGCTTCAGAATTCCAATGTAATGCTGATGAAACCCAAACGCCCTATTTAAATGATTCCATTGCGGATTTCATTCAACTTAAATGTATTGATGGAAGCCATTTTGAGATAATTTTCTTCAAGAGTGGAAATGAAGTCATGAAAGTGATGCATGAAATCATGCCAAACGGATTTTTGAAAATAATTCAAGAGGGAACCTTAGATGATGGCAAGTCTTTCAATAACATTGAGGTTTTTCATAAACAAATGAGCGTATTGCCTTATGGCTCATCTGTATCAGGTGCTATTGTTAAACCTACAGAAGAAGGTGTTATTCGTCATAAAGCACTTTCAGCAATGGAAGAGCAAACAAATATGCAGTTTACTCAAATTCGCAGACAAATTGAATTACTCGCACTTCAAGCTCAAGAAATTCAAAAGCGTAAAGAGTTGTCAATGATGATTTACAATGCAAAATTGAATTTCCAACCTGTTATTGGGCAAGTTTATTTTTTATACGAGAAAAAAGATGACAACTTAATGATTTCAATGGTTAGTCCAAGTGAATGGGGTAACGGAAAGGGACCTTTTAAAAGGTTTATAGCAGCGGTTAAACTATTGGCAGATCATACCTGGATGGAAATTACAGAATAGTTTGCTATAATAATACAATTGTTATTCAAAATATTTAAATAAAATAAAAACCCCCAAATTTGGGGGTTTTTTATTTTATTTAACTTCTTCAAATTCAGCATCTGTAACATTTTCTGAAGATTTTCCATCACCAGAGGATGGCTCTTTTCCATCTTGCCCTGGTTGTTGAGTAGAATTGTACATGTGTTGACTAGCTGCCATCCATGCTTCATTTAATGTGGTTGTAGCTGATTCTATTGCTGTTAAATCTTGCAACTTATGTGCTTCTTTTAAAGCATTGAAAGCTGTTTCAATTGTATTTTTATTTTCTGCTGGAAGTTTTTCGCCATATTCTTTAAGTTGCTTCTCTGTTTGAAAAATCAAACCGTCAGCAGCATTAAGTTTGTCGATACGCTCCCTTTGAATTTTATCTTCAGACTCATTGGCTTTCGCTTCATTCTTCATCTTTTCGATTTCTTCTTTTGTAAGTCCGCTACCTGCTTCTATTCTAATCTTTTGCTCTTTACCTGTACCTTTATCTTTAGCACTTACATTCAAAATGCCATTAGCATCAATATCAAAAGTTACTTCAATTTGAGGCACCCCACGTGGTGCTGGAGGAATATTATCCAAATTGAAAATTCCTAAAGTTTTATTGTGAGCCGCCATTGGTCTTTCTCCTTGCAAAATATGAATTTGAACACCAGGTTGGCTGTCAGATGCAGTAGAGAAAACTTCTGATTTCTTTGTTGGAATGGTTGTATTTGATGGAATTAATGCAGTCATTACTCCACCTAAAGTTTCAATACCAAGACTTAAAGGGGTAACATCAAGAAGTAAAACATCTTTAACTTCACCAGAAAGAACAGCACCTTGTACGGCTGCACCTATTGCAACAGCTTCATCTGGATTAACACTCTTATTTGGTTTTTTTCCAAAGAATTTTTCAACAACTTCTTGAACTTTAGGAATACGGGTTGAACCACCAACCAATATAACCTCATTAATTTGAGAAGCTGAAAGTCCTGCATCTTTTAATGCCTGCTCACATGGTCTTAAACAACGCTCAATTAAGCTATCCGCAAGTTGTTCGAATTTTGCTTTTGTAAGTTTTCTTACCAAGTGTTTTGGTACGCCGTCAATTGCAGTAACGTATGGAAGGTTTATTTCTGTTTCAGAAGATGCAGACAATTCAATTTTAGCTTTTTCAGAAGCTTCTTTTAAACGTTGCAAAGCCATTGGATCTTTGCGAAGATCCACATTTTCTTCTGCTTTAAATTCGAGAGCCAACCAATCCATGATAACTTTGTCAAAATCATCACCACCAAGATGGGTATCACCATTGGTTGATTTAACTTCAAAAACACCACCACCTAACTCTAGTATAGAAACGTCAAATGTTCCTCCACCGAGGTCAAACACAGCAATTATGCTATCTTCTGTCTTTTTATCTAAGCCATAAGCCAAAGCTGCAGCTGTAGGTTCGTTGATGATTCTGCGAATTGTTAATCCAGCAATTTCTCCAGCTTCTTTTGTAGCCTGACGTTGTGCATCATTGAAATATGCAGGTACAGTTACAACTGCTTCTGTAACTTCTTGACCAAGATAATCTTCTGCAACTTTTTTCATTTTCTGTAAAATCATTGCACTAATTTCTTGTGGAGTATATACACGTCCATCAATATCTATTCGAACGGTATTGTTGTCACCTTTTACCACGTTGTAACTCCAGTGTTGCAATTCCTGTGAAACCTCATCGTGATGGCGTCCCATAAAACGCTTCACACTCATTATGGTATTGATAGGGTTTGTAATAGATTGTCTTTTGGCAGAATCGCCCACTTTACGTTCACCATTTTTTAGAAAAGCAACAACGGAGGGAGTCGTTCTTCTGCCCTCATCATTGGCAATTACTACGGGCTCATTGCCTTCCATAACCGCTACGCAGCTGTTGGTTGTGCCCAAATCAATTCCGATTATTTTTCCCATTTTTGTTTGATTTTAATAATCACATATTAACAACTTATATGCCGTTAACCTATTTGAGACAAATTGGCATTAATAAAAGAATTTATGACAGCATTTTTAACATTTTTCTGTCAAATTTTATACAATTGTCAATTGAAGGCGTTTTTTTATTTCTTCCGTTATGATTGGTGCATGAATACGTGAATTTTCAATAAACCATTTGTTGGTTTGTGAACCTCCACATATTACCCCAGCTAGAAAAATGCCTGCTACATTAGATTCCAATGTATCTGGATTATGATCAGGCAATACAATGTTCTCTTTTTCTACAATTTCAATTCCCATCTTCTGTAAAAAACTAAAATCAGGCATATATCCGGTCATTGCCAATACAAAATCATTTGAAATGTGTATTTCACCCTCCGGTGTTGAAATTATAACCTCATTTTCGGAAATTTCTTTAATACTTGAATTAAACCATGCATTAATTGAACCTTCTTTTATGCGGTTAACTATATCAGGCCTAACCCAATATTTTACATTTTGTTGAATTTCTGGTTCTCTAATTACCATAGTTACTTCAGCACCTTTTCTGTATGTTTCAAGTGCAGCATCAACCGCAGAATTTGCAGATCCAACTACTACAATTTTTTGTTTGAAATACAAATGAGGATCCTTATAATAATGATGAACTTTTGGTAAATTTTCACCAGGTACGCTAAGTAAATTTGGTATATCATAAAAGCCTGTAGCAATTATAATAAAACGTATATAATAATTTGATTTAGATGTTACTATATTAAAACCATTGGTGTTTTTTTTGATCGTTGATACATTTTCAAAAAAATGAACATTTAATTGAAAATGAAGCGTTACCCTCCTATAATATTCCAAAGCTTCATCTCTTGTAGGTTTGGCGTTCCTTGAAATAAATGGCACATTACCAATTTCCAATTTATCAGAAGTTGAGAAAAAGGTCATACTAACTGGATAATTAAAAATTGAATGTACCAATGGCCCTTTTTCAATAATTACATAAGACAATCCCATTTGTTTACAAGATATCCCACAGGCCAAACCAATTGGACCGCCTCCAATAATAGCTACATCAAATTGTGTTGACATTATGAAAATTAAATCTAATTAAACATTCAAGTTGCAAAAGAAATTTCTTATATAATCATATCTATATGCAAGATTCAGTGATATATCAAATCGTTTTGTTAGAATTTGTAGCTTGCTTGAATGTAAAATTCCTTTGAACAATGTAACTAAATATTACTACAATAAAAGTTGTGTAAATTTTTGCTATTGTTGGAAAAAGATGAAAATATTCCACAAATAATTTTATGAAAAAATAATTGAGGAACAAATTCATACAAACTAAAATAAAATAACGGAACAATTGAATTCTTCTTCTTAATTCTGAATCAGTAAATACTACACTACTACTTAAAATAAAGCCCAAAGGAAATGTAATAACGAAAGACATTAAAAAGGCACATATATATGGACTGATTTCTAAAACCCAAACGTGCACAGGTTGCTGGTGAAGTAAAAAATTATATGCAAAAAAATAAAGAAAAATATCTAATGATGTATTAAATCCTCCACAAGCTAAATAACTAAACGTTTGTTTATTAATAAATTTTTTAAATGGAGGATAAAAGAACTCAATAATACTCCCAACAAATGACTTTATCATTAAGTAAAATTACTCAATAATAATTTCTCTAAATAATTAAAATTATTGTGTTAAGATATATTTAAAATTCTTTTAGCTAAAAATATACCTGTAAGTAGCATGTTTTTTAGAAAAACTGGCACCCGTAGCTTCATGAATAGCAATCATAGGTTTATTAAAATCACCTACCCAAGAAAGTTCTAATTCTTCATATTGATTTAGTGGGATTACATATTCTTTTAATTTTATAAACAATGCTGATTCTAACCCCAACCTTTGGAATTTTTTCTTTGTTCCCATAATTACGGCACGCATTTTTTTGTTTTTCTTTACATGCTTATTCCATAAAAAGGTAAGTTTCCCTCCCAAATCCATTTTCCCATTTAATCCTTTTATAAGTTCATTGGTGTCAGGTAAAATCAAAACAAAGGAAGCTGGTTCGCCATTTATGTAAGCGAACCAAATTAGTTTTTCATCTAAAATGGGTTTCATTTTTTCAAACGATTCACTAATTGTTTCTTTAGTTATTGGGGTAAAATTCTCAAAATTTTGCCATGCATCTGTATAAATTGAAATGAAATCTTCAGCAAACTTATCTAATTTACTTGTTTTGAAATATTCAAATGAAATTCCCTCTTTTGCAGCAACCCATTGGGCAATTTTAGAGAATCTCTCTGGAAATGGTTTTGCTATTAATAACTTATTTGAGATTTGTTCATATTGAATTCTAAAACCATATCGTTCAAAGAGTTGTTTATAATAAGGTGGATTGTAATTCATACCATAAAATGGTGTGGTAAAACCTTCGATCAATAATCCCCACCACATATCATTTTCACCAAAATTTATTGGCCCATCCATGGCTTTCATGCCTTGAATCTCAAGCCATTGCTTTGCAGTATCAAACAATAAATTAGCTGCTTCATGGCTGTCTATACACTCAAAAAATCCACAACCTCCTGTTGGTTGCTCATAATGATATGCTTTATTCTTATTCACAAAAGCCCCTATCCTACCAATTGGTTTTCCTGATTCATCATATAAAATCCAACGTATTGAAATCCCAAATTGATGAAAATTGTTTTTCTCTGGATTAAATACAGATTCAATATCTTGATCTATAGGACAAATCCACATAAGATCATTTTTGTACAATTTTTTTGGTATATCTAAAAAAATCTTTCTTGTTTCTGCAGAATTTACTTCAATAATCTTCATCTAATAACTCAATTGTTTGTAAATATAAGAATAATTAGAAGTTTGACATTTTCATAAACAAAATCAATTCACATTCTATCTTCTGTTTAGTTCGATTCTATTCACTGAAGAGAGGTATAAGATTAGAATTGTACCTTTGCAATGAAAAACAATTAAATTTTACTCATAAATGATAGTAGATACAATAAAATCCTTGGTATCAAAGTCGATCAACAACCTTTATAACCAAACATTCCCAGAAAATGTTTTCCAAATTAATTTAACAAAGCCCGAATTTGAAGGTGATTATACTGTAGTTTTATTTTCATTGATTAAATCATTGAAAACTAATCCTGATGCTTTAGGTGAAGCTTTAGGAAATCATTTAACAACAACCTATCCTAAACTTTTTACAGGTTTTACGTTAATCAAAGGATTTTTAAATTTAACAATAGCAGACGGATATTGGATTAATTTTCTCATAAGCAATTATGATAATGTTCAATTTGGTAAATTACCTTTTACAGGAAAAAAAGTAATGGTAGAATATTCATCTCCTAACACCAATAAACCCTTACACTTGGGGCATCTCCGCAATAATTTTTTAGGCTGGAGTATTAGTGAAATCCTTAAAGCAAATGGAAATGAGGTCATAAAATCATGTGTTGTAAACGATAGGGGTATACATATTTGTAAAAGTATGATTGCTTGGTTAAAATATGGGAATGGAGCAACACCTGAAACAACTTTGCAGAAAGGGGATCATTTTGTTGGTGATTATTATGTCAAATTTAATGACGTTTATAAAAAAGAAGTAGAACAATTAATTGTTTCTGGAATTTCAAAGGATATCGCAGAAAAAGAAGCTCCGATTATGAAAGCTGCCCAACAAATGTTAATCGATTGGGAAGCTGGAAAACCTGATGTGATTTCAGTTTGGAAACAAATGAACCAGTGGGTTTATGATGGCTTTGAAAAAACATACAATAGAATCGGTACTGATTTTGATAAAGTATATTATGAAAGCACCACCTATTTGTTAGGAAAGAAAATGGTTGAAGAAGGATTGGGAAAAGGAGTTTTTACCCAAAAGTCAGACAATAGTGTTTGGATTGATTTGACCAATGATGGCCTTGATGAAAAAATTGTGCAAAGAAAAGATGGAACTGCAGTCTATATCACCCAAGACATTGGATTGGCAGTAGAAAAATATAATGATTTTAATTGTGAAGAAAGTATATACGTTGTAGGCGACGAACAAAACTATCATTTCAAAGTTTTAAAGCTTATTTGCGAAAAAATGAGTGTTCCGGCTGCAAAAGGTATTTACCATCTTTCTTATGGAATGGTTGAATTGCCAACTGGAAAGATGAAAAGTAGAGAAGGTACAGTTGTAGATGCAGATGATTTGGTTGATGAGATGGTAAAAATTTCTGCTAGCCACACGGAAGCATTAGGGAAAGTTAAGGATTTTAATAATGACGAACTTTCCGAATTGTATGAAACCATTGGTATTGGAGCATTAAAGTTTTTTCTTTTAAGAGTTGATCCTAAAAAGAAAATGATTTTTAATCCTGAAGAATCTATTGATTTTCATGGATTTACTGGTCCTTTTATCCAATATACGCACGCCAGAATTAGATCTATTCTTCGCAAAGAGCATCCATCATCTGATAAATTCGAATGTTACTCATTGCTTCCATTGGAAAAAGAATTGTTGGTTCTTATTGAACAATTTAGAGAAACTATTAATCAATCTGCAAATGAACAAAATCCATCTTTAATTGCCATTTATGTTTTTAATCTTGCAAAAGTTTACAATTCTTTTTATGCAGAACTGTCGGTTAATAACGCAGAGTCTGAAGAAAAGAAACAATTGCGTTTAAGATTGAGTTTAATGACTGCCAATATTTTAAAAAGTGGAATGGAATTATTGGGTATAAAAGTTCCAAGCAGAATGTAATTTTTTAGTCATAATATTTATTTGCCAATAAATGAAAAGGGTCAACTTGAATAAGTTAACCCTTTT
>CAMBYC010000039.1 GCA_945871875.1 Sphingobacterium thalpophilum | reverse complement strand
AATTGGAAACCCGTTTTACAAATGCTTGATGATGATTCGCTTAAGCTCAATGCAACTTATCTTCTAGATGCTGCTGTGCATAAAACTAATGCTACATCAAATGCAAACTTGACTGAAATTTTAGGAGAAGGCTTGAAATGGGTAAAAACAATTTATGCAAAAGACTTATTGATAAAAGAATTAGGATTATTGGGAAATGAAAACGCAATTAAATACCTTACTCCATTGTTGAAAGATGACAATTACTCTGGACAGGCTTCTAGAGCGTTGGCAACTAATAATCAGTCGACATTAGCTTTGCAGGCATTGAGAAAGGCTTTATCAAAAGCATCAAATATATCAAAAACGCATATTGAAGAGGCAATAAGTTATATTTATAAACCAATAATTATTACAAATTTATCATCACAAAAACCAAAAGAACTAAATAATGATACACAAAAACTTTTGGGGATACAAGATCAATTAAATGCTGTTACAAACCCTTTACAAAAAGGTAAACTGCTAGCACAAATAGCACAAATACCGGGCTTTCCATCTTTTATGTTGGCAAGTAAATTTCTTGACGACAATTTATTTCAACATGAAGCAGCATTAATTGTGACAAGATTAGCTTTGGCGGATAATGAAACAAGAGGAAAAACTGTTCATTCAATTTTAGAAAAAGCCTTACCATTGATAAACGGCTTGGATAGTGCATTGTTGGTTCCTAAGTTAGTAAAGCTTTTAAAAACAATCCCCTACGATTATGGATTTGAATCAATGTTCAATGGAAAAGACCTTACAGGATGGAAGGGTTTAGTAGAAAATCCAATTGCCCGATTAAAAATGAAACCTGAATTGCTCAATGAAGCACAACAAAAGGCAAATGAGAAAATTAAAACAGATTGGCTAGTAAAAGATGGCTTGCTGATATTTTCTGGACATGGCGATAATTTGGCAACAGAAAAAAAGTATGGCGATTTTGAGATGTATGTGGATTGGAAGATTACCGAAAAAGGAGATGCTGGCATATATTTAAGAGGTACTCCTCAAGTTCAAATTTGGGATACAAGCAGAAGGGAAGTTGGAGCACAAGTAGGTTCTGGAGGGTTATACAACAATCAATCAAATCCTTCAAAACCCTTATTGGTTGCAGACAATGCTATAGGACAATGGAATACTTTCCATATTATTATGAAAGGAGACAAAGTAACTGTTTTCCTCAATGGTAAAAAAACAGTGGATAATGTAATCTTAGAAAATTATTGGGACAAGAAATTACCCATTTTTATAAAAGAGCAAATAGAACTACAGGCACACGGAACATATGTAGCTTATAGAAATTTATATATTAAAGAATTGCCATCAACTTCAGATATTGTTTCTACTTTAAGTATTGAAGAATCCAAACAGGGTTTTAGCTTCTTGTTTGATGGGCAAAATTTAGACAACTGGCAAGGTAATTTATCATCTTACCAATTAATAGAAGGAAACATCATGGTGGTCCCTGAAGGTGGAAGTGGTGGGAATTTATATACAAAAGAAGAGTACAAAGACTTTGAACTTCGGTTTGAATTTCAACTTACACCAGGAGCCAACAATGGATTAGGAATTAGAACACCAACCACTGGGGATGCGGCTTATGTAGGGATGGAATTGCAAATACTTGACAATGAATCTCCTAAATATAGCAACTTAAAAACTTATCAATACCACGGCTCAGTATATGGCGTAATTCCTGCTAAAAGAGGATTTTTGAAACCCACAGGAGAATGGAATCATGAGATTGTTATTGCTAAAGGGTCGTTGATTAAAGTTATTTTAAATGGTGAAACAATTATGGAAGGTGATATCAAAAAATCATCAAAAGATGGCACAATGGATCATAACCAACACCCAGGATTGTTGAACAAATCAGGATATATAGGATTTCTAGGTCATGGTGATGTAGTGAGGTTTAGAAATATTAGAATTAAAAAAATGTAAAACTTAGAATAGACTATTCATAGTTTTTTAATATCAATTAAATTTCAACTTATTGCTTGAAATAAAAAAAAGAATCAAAAAATAAATTGATGGACAATGCGTTATTAGAAGCTATATAATAAATGTAAAAAAAAAATTATGAGTTCAACTCCAATTCTATTTCTTCACAATAAAAAAAGTACATACTTATTGCCTGCTATTTATCAGGCAAAACAAAGCAATCCTGAATCAGATGTTTATATAATTTCAACAACTGATGCAAAAAGTTATTACGAACCTCATGCTAAGTTTATTAATATTGATGATCATTTTACAGAAGCAATAAAATTCAAATCTATATACAAGCATTTAAGTACGAATACTTATGAACTTGAATTAATCTGGATTCAAAGATGGTTTGCTTTAAATGAGGTAATGAAAAGAATGAAATTTGAGAGAATGGTTATTCTTGACTCGGACTGTATGCTTTACACTGATATTTCTAAAGAATGGGAAAATCTAAATAATTTCGATTTTGCCCTAATTGATATCATTTGTCCTGCTGTAACATTTGTATGCAATTCATCAGCTTTACAAAAATTATGTGATTTTATAATTGAAGAATATACAACAAGACTTGAAAAGAACATTAGAAAATATGAAGAAAATTTTGTTGCATTAGGAAAAGAAGGAGGGATTGGTGATATGACTCATTTTGGAACATACAACGAATCTTTTAAAACTGTATATGATTTGTCTAGATTTATAAACGATTCAACATACGATCTTAATATGAGAGATTCCAAAAATTCAAATCATTCATTTAATTTAAATGAAGATGAAAAATTGGGATTTAAATTAAATAAATCTACGGGGCTTAAAAAAATATCTTGGTCAAACGGTAAGCCATGTGGTTCACTTAATGAAACCAATAAAAGAATTATATTAAAATCTCTTCATTTCCAAGGCAATACAAAACCATTTATGCAACTTTTTTATAGAGGTTCAACAAATTTAAGATGGAACTTCTTAAAGAGTTATTATAAAAACCGCTTAATTGCAATTTTAAAAAAAAGGTAAAACATTACAAATTTCTTTTGAATAATCTTTTTTTAAATTGCAATTTTTAGGAAATTGTATAGATTCAGTTTGAAAATTTATAAAAAAGAGGCGTATCCTAGGATAAACGCCTCTTTTGTTATATTCAATTTATTGTTACTCCTCCGGAATTTTATCCAAAGTAGGAACATTCAATTCTGAACCTGAATAACCAATATTTTGGTTCATTCTTCCCAAAGCATTGGCTAAAATTGCTGATGATGGGATTGGCCACAACACATGATAAGCACTCATTTTGTACATATCACTATGCACAGTAATGATATTGTTTTTATAGAATATGTTTTTCTCTAAAATTCTATCAATGAAAAAGTTGTTTGTAGAGAAGCTAGCCGCTGTATACGTTTTACCGTTGTAACTTTTTCCAGTTTTTGCATAGATGTATGCAAAACGGGTAAGTTCAGTTTTGCGAGGCTCTTCCCAATACAATTCTCTTGCTCTCTCATTTAACAAAACATTCATGTCTATTTGAGCGGATGTATATGGTGCACAATTGGCACGTTGACGAACTTTGTTGATATCTGCTGCTGCATTTGCTAGATCACCTTTCCAAATGTAAGCCTCAGCCCTTAGCAAGTAAGTTTCTGCCAATCTGAAAATATACCAATCTGAGTGACCACCTTGTTTAGGATTGTTTTCTGTATCATCTACAAAAACTTTATAATGCGGCCAATCAAACCAAGCTCTAATGGTATCTCCATTTGCAACGGTTAAACCACCAGAATTGTTTCTAAACTGAACTCTTGCACCATAATAAGGATTTCCTGCAGTTTTTAATGCAACATCATTATACCTTAAATTCTCCATCATCATCCAATTGCCTGATAGAGTATCATGGCGAAAATCTGCAGCATCATCCCAAATTTCTTTTGTATGGTATGAAGTATTTCTACAACGGCCAATTCCACGACCATACCAAGAGAAATTGTCGATTTCAACACCCTGTGCAGTTGACATCGCATTTTTACCATCTGGAGTTCTTAATTGTCCACCCGCATACCAAGGCACAGTTTGACGCATAATACGCATCCCTTTTTCTGCAGCACCATTTAAACCAAGAAATGCACCGGCATCCCCTAATCTATCTGTTACCAAAAACAAAACTTCCTTATTGGTTGCTAAAGATTTATTTTCAGGACGATGCAAATCCCAAGTAACGTTTTTCTTTGAAACAGCAGCATCAATTCCAAAACGACTAGTCATTAATCCAAAAGTTCCATTGCTAATTAAAGCCGTTGAAGAGGCAATAGCATCATCAAACAACCCTAATGCCAAATTGATTTTGGTTAATAAATGGTAACAAGCACCTTTATTTACATCTCCTTTATCACTAACCCAAGGAACAGATTGAACAGCTAATTCTAAATCAGCTTTCATTCGCTGAAGAATAACTTCTCTTTTCACTGTTGCATAATCAACTTTCGCAGTTGTTAATTCTTTTAATGGACAAGGCACATCACCAAATTGGTGCACCAACCTGTAATAATAGAATGCACGATAAAAATATGCTTTACCACTAATAATGGCTTTATCAGCATCCTTAATTTTATCTGCAACAGCAATACGAGACAATACAGTATTTGCCAAACGAACACCTACCCAATATTGCCCCCAATACCATCCAATTCGGTTATAATCTGGACTATTCAATTGAGCATCTGGCTTAATTAAGATGTCCATATTTTGAGCTGGACCAGTTTTATCTGTTGTACCTTCTACAGCAATTTCTGAGAATATGGATTCTGTAATCATTGGTGCCCCATCACCATAATATTCATCCCGCAAGTTCTTTGCACAGGCAGCCAATGCAGCATTGAATCCATTTACATCTACAAGCGTATTTTCTGGCGAATAAATGGATAATGGATTTGGTTTTAACCAATCTTTATTACAACTTGTCAATACTACTGAAATGAGTATTAAGGGTTGAAGTAATAATTTAATATTAAAAAACTTTTTCATATTTATTTCTTTATCAATTTAAATTATAAGGTAAGATTTATGCCAATGTTGTAATTAATTGGAGTAATTCCTTTGTTCTCTGGATCAAAGAAATTCCATTTACTAAATACATAAGGATTTACAGCATTTAGATACACTTTAGCATTTTCAAATTTCAAACGCTTAGCAGTTGCTGAAGGCAGGTTGTATGCAACACTTATATTATTTAAGCGGAGAAATGATGATTTGCGGTAAACATTCCATGTTACTGGTCCACCTGCTTGTGAATTTATCGCAGCATAATTATTGATTGGATTATTTGGTGTCCAATAAGGGCGAGTATAGAAGTTTGAACGATTGTAGAACAAATCCACATTTTTAGCTTCATTCAATTGTGTCAACTGACCAATTTTAGCATATAAACTAATTCCAATTTCAAAGCTTTTATAGATTTTAAAATCGTTTCTAATGTTGAATGAGAAATCTGGAGTTGTGTTGCCTACAAAAATTTTATCATCAATAGAATACTTTCCATCGCCATTGGTATCTTGCAATCTGAAATCACCTGGTCTAAATCCATAAGATCTAGCCATTGCAGAATAAGCAATTTGCCAAACACCTTGAACGCCATAATCGTAAACAGAATTGATGTTTTTACCTATGAACCATCCATTTGTAATGTCATCATATTCTTTGTATCCAGTTACTTTTCCAGTAGCATCTAAAACTGGTACTTCGCCATACAAATGAACAATTTTATTTCTATTGATCCAGAAACTCAAATTGGCATCCCAATTGAAATTACTATGCTTCATTATATTAGAATTCAAACTAATTTCAAATCCTTTGTTCTGTACAGCACCTAAGTTTGACAAAACACTTGTAAATCCTGATACTGAAGGAAGTGCACGCAACATCAATAAATCTTTGGTATCTCTTACATAGTAATCAACAGATCCCCCTAATTTACCATTGAAAATAGAGAAATCCATTCCAAAGTTTAAAGACTCATTTCTTTCCCATTTTAGAGTTGGGTTAGACATTGTTGTTGTACTTACTGTTGAAACGGGAGTAACGGCACCGCTTGGTGACACATATACATATTTGTTAGATGCCAATTGGGATAAAGCAGCATAACGTCCAATTTCACGGTTTCCGTTTTGTCCATAAGAAACCCTAACTTTTGCAAAATCCAACCATTTGTCAAAGCTTTTCATAAACTTCTCTTCGTTTAAAGCCCAAGAAAAGGCGGCAGAAGGGAATGTAGCTCTAGGATTTTGCAATCCAAATGCAGAATATCCATCTCTTCTTAATGTTCCAGTTAAGAAATAACGCTTTTTAAAATTGTAGTTGATACGGCCCATCAATGCATCGGCTGTAGAATATTGGTCATCACTTGCCACAATTGGAGGAAGTGTTGCAGCACCAATATTGTTATAACCAAGATTATCGTTAGGTGCAAAATTCTGTACATCGATATTTGTATACCAAGATTGGAATTTCTCAGCATTAACAAGGAAAGTAGCTTCAATGTTATGATCTCCAAAACTACGGTTCCAACGAAGTACATTATCCAACTGCCACTGGTAAGTAAAATTGTTTCTTCTTGTAACAGTTCCTTTTAATGCTGAATATCTCGGATCCAAAGAAGAACCAGCTACATTAAAACGATAATTGTCAATTCTAGGAGTAAAATTCACTTGATAAGAAAATCCAAAAGGCAATTTACCTTTTACATATCCTGAAGCAAAAATATTGTCAAACTTATACATCCTCTTGGTATAAAATTGGTCCATAAAAGGGTGTGTATTGTTTCCTGGATCATCGTTTGGACTCAAACGCAAGGTTACATTATCATCAGCATAATAAGAACCCCAAGGTGTGGTTCTTATCAAATCATTCAAATTAACTCTTATTGAGCTTTCATCTCTATTAGAATACTGTAAATTTAAACCTACAGTTAAAAATTTAGTGGCTTGTCCTTCTAAATTTACGCGAGTTCTGAATGTTTTGTATGTATCACCAACTGTTAAGCCCTCATTGGTTAAGTAACCCAAAGAATAATAATAACTAAAATCTTCTTTTCTACCGGAGATGCTTACCGTATGGTCGTGTTGCATCGCTTTATTGTTGTAGATAAGATTTTCCCAGTTCAATTCTTTTCCAGCAATGTAGTTGGTATATTCGATAGGCTTAAATTCATTTCTTGAAAACCAAACCTGCACAGGATCTCCTGTGGTTGAACCGCCACCCAATGCCAACCATTGTGCACTAGTTAATCCACCTGGATTGGTTCTAGGATCTTTAAAGTAATGTTGAATACCTGGGGTAGAAACTGAATCGAATTTTACACCACTAATGGTTGGAGCCAATCCTGGAATAAACCAATATTTAGCAGCAGCTTCATAATCCATCCGGAAATTAACCAATTCATTACCATTTAACATGTGAGGCATTTTCTCCAACACATTCATTCCAATGTTAGAGTTAAAAGTAATGGTTGGTTTTCCACCTTTCCCTTTTTTGGTTGAAATCAAGATAACCCCATTTGCAGATCTTGCACCAAAAACTGCTGCAGAACTTGCGTCTTTAAGGATATCAATTGTTGCAATATCATTAGGATTGATGTCTTCCATCCCTCCATTAAAAATTACTCCGTCTAATACTATGAGTGGAGAAGTTGATGCATTCAAAGATGCTTTACCTCTAACTTGTAAACTCGCATTACTACCTTTTGTACTTGGATCAAATCCAACATCCAATCCTGGAGCATTTCCGCGTAATAAATCTTGTACAGATCTTGGGTTTTGGTTTTCTAAAGCGGCAGCTTTTACTTGAACAACAGCACCAGTGAGGTCTTTTTTGGTTTGTGTACCATAACCAACCACCACTACATCTGTTAAAACAGAGGGCTGTTCTTTTAAAGAAATTTCAATATTCATCATTCCTTTAGAAAGCGAATACTCTTTACTTGTAAACCCAGTAAAAGAAAAAACAAGTACTGCATTTTCTGGAAGGTTGTCAAATTTAAACACACCTTGTGCATCGGTATTTGTTGCTTTTCTTGAACCCTTTACTGAAACGGAAACACCGTCCAATGGGGCTTTCCTTGAATCTGTAACCTTTCCTTTTACTGGTCAGGCTGCTTTGGCATTTGTAACTTTGTCTGATAAATGTTTTACTTCGCTAGCATTTAATACTGAAGTAAAAAGCAGAAATAAAATCAATAGCACAAGATGATACATGAAGTGCCTGTCACACTTGTTCATTTTTTTGCATACGCAAGCTTTTAGTTGGGAATCGTTGACGAAATCTTTATAATTTCTAATTGAAAATTAAAAAAATTATAAATAACTATACAATGAAATGTTAAGATTAGCTTAAGATTATTTGCGAAAACGATTTCGCAAATTCTCATAAACTTTGATTCGAAAATCTATAATTTAACATCACTTGTAATGACCCAACATACCTTTTTTATGTCTAAACCCATTCTAATTTCATTTTTATTGATTTGTTCTTTCGGATTTTCTTTTGCCCAAAAAGGACAACTAAAAAATTCAAATGTGCTTATTTACACCAAAAATGGCAAGGGTTATATTCATGACAATATTCCTGCAGCAGTAAAAGCAATTCAAGCAATAGCACAAATAGAAAAGTTCAATGTTACTGTATCAAATGATCCATCTATTTTTACCCAAGAAAAACTCAGCAAGTTCTCAATGCTAATTTTCCCTAGCACAAACAATGATGTTTTTGATACCGATGAACAAAGATTGGCATTTAGAAGATATATGGAAGCTGGGGGCGGATTCGTTGGCATACATTCAGTTACTGGAACAGAACGCAATTGGACTTGGTTTAAGATGATGCTGGGATGTACTTTTGCTTGGCACGCAAAATATCAAAAATTTACAGTTCGAAAATTAGATTCAAATCATCCCTCAATGAAAAATGTTCCATTGATTTGGGAAAGAGAAGACGAATGTTATTTTGGCAAAGAATTGTATCCAGTTACGCATGTTTTGATGGCTCATAAAATTTCGTCTCTAAACCAAAAAGATTCAAGTCAAAAAGTGCAAATCCAAAAAAATGCAGGAACCTATTTAGAATACTACCCATCTGTCTGGTACAATGAATTTCAAGGCGGACATGTTTGGGTTACCACATTGGGACATAGCATAGAAAGTTATCAAGATCCCGTTTATATTAATCATCTTACAGAAGGAATTAGATATATTGCATCCACTTTTAAAGGCTTAGATTACAGCAAAGCGTATGCAAACCACCGAGACGACAATATATTAAGATAATTATATTCATTCAACGATTCTTAACTATAAAAAATTAAGCTATGCCATCCAACCATTCATTTAATAGACGATCATTTTTGAGTTCCACTGTAAAAGCGGGTATTGCAACAGGAGTTACAAGTTTAGGATTTCCAACTATTTTACCAGCATCGGTTTTTGGCAAAAATGCACCAAGCAATACCTTAAATATTGGGGCAATTGGTGTAGGAAGAATTTCTAGAGATCATGATATGGCAGAAACCCTTAAATACGGCAATGCCAGAATTATTGCGGTTTGCGATTTAGATAAAAAAAGACTTGCAGACGGTAAAAAATACGTAAACGACTATTATTCAAAAAAGAATGGTAAACCTTATGATGGGGTAACAATGTACGATACCCACGAAGAATTGCTTAAAAACAAAGATATTGATGGCGTTTTGATTAGTACACCCGATCATTCTCACGCATACCTTGGTATACATGCAGTTGAAGCGGGTAAAGATGTTTACTTGCAAAAACCAGCATCATTAACCATTGCAGAAGGAAGAATGTTAAGTAATGCAGTGTTAAAATCGGGAAGAATTTTGCAAATAGGAAGTCAACAACGATCTTCTCCGCAATTTAGATATGCTGCTGAATTGGTTAGAAACGGAAGAATTGGTCATTTGAAAGAGGTACTTATAGGATTACCTAGTGATCCTGGAGGAGATGAAGAAAAAGAAATGCCAATACCCGAGGGGTTTAACTACGATGCTTGGTTGGGATCTACACCTTACGTTTATTATACTGAAAAAAGAGTTCATCCACAAGCAGATTACAGTAGACCAGGTTGGTTGCGTTGCGAACAATTTGGAGCCGGAATGTTAACCGGTTGGGGATCACATCATGTGGATTGTGCACATTGGGCAATGGATACTGAACATACTGGTCCAATTGAAATTTGGGGCAAAGGAGCATTCCCAACTTCAGGTTTATGGAACGTACATGGAGCATTTACCAGCTATGGAGTTTATGCAAATGGAGTTAAAATGACTATAAGTACAGAACTTCCGAATGGAATAAAGTTTATTGGTACAGAAGGTTGGATATTTGTTACTAGAGGCAATTATAAAGCAAGTGCAAACGAACCAGCGGTTCCAAACCAAAAAGCGTTATCTGCCAGCAATCCAAAAATCATTGAATCTGTAATTGGTGCAAACGAAATCAATCTGTATAGAAGTGAAGAACACCATGGCAATTGGCTAGAATCTATGAGAACTAGAATGCAACCTATTGCACCCGTTGAAGTTGGGCATCGCTCCTGCTCTACGTGCTTGATTCACCACCTTTCAATAAAACTTGATCGCAAATTGTTTTGGGATCCGCTCAATGAGCGTTTTAAAAACGACGATGAAGCCAACGGATTGCTTAATAGACAACATAGATTTCCTTATCTTGTAAAAGGTCTTGCTTAAATAATGGGGAATTATGAATTAGGAATTAGGAATGAAGGAACTTTTGTTTGTTTTTTGTTAATTTTATTATTAATGAAAATTAGACTCATAACTTATACCTCATAACTTACAACTTACAACTTACAACTCATGTACAAATCGTCCCTATTAATTCTAAGCTCCTTTTTTGTGTTAACATCTAAATCTCAAGAAAAAATTAAATTAATAACCCTTGATCCTGGTCATTTTCATGCGGCATTGATACAAAAATCAATGTATCCACAAGTAGATCCTAGTGTACATGTTTACGCAGAAGAAGGAAACGATTTAAAATGGCACCTAGAAAGAATCGAAGGTTACAACAAACGATCAGAATCGCCAACCAATTGGCAAGAAAAAGTGTATACCGGAAAAGATTTTTTCAAAAAAATGATTGCCGAAAAACAAGGAAATGTAGTTGTTTTGGCAGGAAACAACCGACTTAAAACCAGTTATATTCTAGAAGCAATACAAAATGGTTACAATGTGTTTGCAGATAAGCCAATGGTAATCAACCTTGTAGGTTTTAATCAACTCAAAAAAGCTTTTGCCATAGCCAAACAAAAAAATGTTCAATTGTATGATATCATGACTGAACGTTATGAAATCACCACCATTCTTCAACGTGCTTTTTCATTGCAGCCTGAAGTATTTGGACAATTGGAAAAAGGTACTCCTAATGATCCGGCTGTTACAAAAGAAAGTGTACACCACTTTTATAAATACGTTTCTGGTAGTGTGTTAACCAGACCGTCATGGTTTTTTGACGTTAACCAAGAAGGTGACGGCATTGTAGATGTTACCACACACCTTGTTGATCTTATTCAGTGGGAATGTTTTCCTGAAAAAATCATTAATTACACCAAAAATGTGCATATTCTTCAGGCAAATAGTTGGAATACAGCGATTACTCCAGGAGAATTTATGGCAGTAACCAAAGAAACACAAATTCCGGAATACTTACAATCTATAAAAGACGCAAAAGGCAATCTTCAAGTTAAATCAAACGGTGCATTTACATATACGATAAACGGTGTACATGCAAAAGTTTCTGTAATATGGAATTATAAAGCACCTGATGGAACTGGAGACACCCACTATTCATTGATGCGTGGCAGCTTGGCGTCTCTAGTAATCAAACAAGGAAAAGAAGAACAATACAAACCTACACTGTATATTTATCCGGTAAAAAATACCGCAACGTACGAAACAAGCTTAACAAATGCAGTGGCGGCTTTACAGGCTAATTATCCGGGTATAAGCTTTAAAAAGGCAGATAAAGGTTTTGAAGTGATCATTCCAGAAAAATACAAAGAAGGACATGAAAGTCATTTTGCACGGGTAACAGAAAAATACCTTGAATATTTGCAACACAAAAACATGCCAACATGGGAGGTGCCCAATATGATTGCAAAATATTACACTACCGCAATGGCTAGAGAATTGGCAGAAAAACCCCAAAAATGAAAAAAATAGTATTGTTTCTATTGGTCATCACTGTAGGGTTAACAATGCAAGCACAAGGCAAAATTGACCCTACAAATGGTACCATTAGAACCGTTTTAGACATGTTGCGTGTAATTCCGGGTGTTGAAGTGGCTATGGCACAAGGAGGCAGTACACAAACACAGGTGTATATAAGAGGAAATGCCAGTCTGCGACTAAAAACGGTAGCACTGATTGTAGTAGATAAAGCCATTTTTGCGGGTGATGTAACACAAATCAACCCGCAAGATGTGGCAGATATAACGGTATTGAAAGATGCTGCATCGGCATCGGCTTATGGTGCACAAGGATCGGGAGGTGTGATTGTAATAACCACCAAAAGTGGCTCATCGCCTTCCAATAATCCGGCGGTAAATACCTATAAAAAATCGGTGTATAATTATTTTATAGAGAAGAAAATCGAGTTGAACATCTATGGTGTAGACGACAAATTAATTACTTCCGGCGTTATTAAAGAAGAGCAGGATTCCAGTATTGTTGTAAGAAAGAAAACCATATTAAAGGCCTCAATCGGAAGGGTTGAAATCAAACCCGAGTAATTGATTGATGGGAAATACTATTGAAGGTGAAGGCATTTTAAGTAAAAGAAGCACTACACAACTACCCGAATGGAGTGTGGGATTGGGTTTAATTGCTGCTAATTTCTTTTTTGGCAGCAACGTAATTGCCGTGAAACAAATTGCACCAAGACTTATCGCTCCAACAGGATTGTCTTTTGCCAGAATGTTTTTTACTGCAATTTTATTATTGGGATTAGGACTATTCAAAAAGCAAAAAACAATTATCGATCGCAAAGATTATCCAATATTATTCTTTGCGGCATTGTTGGGCATTTCAGGCAATCAATTATTTTCGATATATGGAATTAGTTTAACCAATCCCATTCACGCTTCCTTACTCATTATGGCGACGCCAATTATTGTTTCCGTTTTGGCGGCCGTTTTGATGAAAGAAAACTTTGGCAAATATAAAGTTATCGGATTGCTGTTGGGGGTTACAGGTGCTACCCTGCTCATTATGTTGCGTGGAACGGCATCTACCAAAACGGCAACTGTAGTAGGCGATTTAATGGTGATTGGCGGAGCGTTTTGCTATTCGGGTTATTTAATTTTAATTCGATCAATTTCCTCTAAATATTCCACCTTATGCATTTTACGTATTGTTTTTATCACTGGAGCCTTGTGCAGCTTACCCTTTAGCATAAAGCCATTTATTTCCGCTCAATGGAGTCAATTTGCACTTGTCGATTGGTACTCCCTATTTCATGTAGTCATTTTAGCCACCTTTTGTGCCTATTTATTGATGAATTATGGCGTTACCCGATGGGGACCGTCAAAAACTGGAAGTTTTATATATTTTCAACCCCTCTTTGGAACCTTGTCTGCTGTAGTTATGGTGCATCAAACAATAAACTTAACCATTTTGTCTGCAGCCAGTTTGATTATTTTAGGGGTAATTGTAACGATGAGGAAGTAGTGGTTAAGGGATAATGGTTAATGGTAAATGGTCAAGGGTTAAGGGTTAATTAATTACAGTAAAATATCATAAATTGATTCCACAAAAATTAACCATTAACCATTGACCATTAATTTATTATCTCTATTTGTATTTTAAATGACTTAAAGTTTTAAAATCTTTAGGGTGTACAGAACCATCTGGCAAAGGTCCAATATTTAGCAACAAATTATACCCATTAACTTTTGCTTCTTGTAATATTTGTTTTACTTCAGTGATGTTTAGATGTTCATTGTCTAAACCTTTATTATACCCCCAATTACCACCAGGTATTGTTGGTATATTTTTTTGCATGGTATTGCAAATTTCTTTTTGTTTATTTTGATTCAATGCATAAACTTTTTTTGCTAGTGGATTATCAGACAAAACTTTTGCGGTTCCACTTCTTTCGGGAGCCATAAAATCTTCATCCCCATTAGCACCTTGTTTAAAAGAAATTAATGCATGAGGAGAAAGTTTTCGAATCAATTGATATGTTTCTGCTATGGGAAACAATTCTGGTCTATTATACACACCACGGATAGGATCAAACCATATACCTGCAATAGTTGGATACTGAGTTAACAATTCTGTTAATTGTGAATGTACAAATGCTATATATTTTTTAAAATCATCTGGGTTTTCGTACTTATAAGATTTAGGCTGCACTTTATAAAATGGCCTTGATAAATCATTATTAGAGGTAGGAGAATAAAAATATGGGTGATGCCAATCAGCACCATAAGAATAGTATAAAAATAATCCAATACCGCTTTTATTACAAGCCTTTGCTAATTCTCCAATCAAATCTCTTTTAGCTGCAGATTGAAGGCTATTGTAATCAGTCTCTTTAGTATTAAATAAGCAAAATCCGTCATGGTGTTTACTGGTAATTGTAATATATTTCATTCCAGCTTTTTTTGCTAGTTTAACGATGGCGTTAGCATTAAATTTTTCTGCAGTAAAAGAATTCTTTAATTGTTCATATTCTTCTAAAGGAATAGTGTCTCTAAACTGAACCCATTCTCCTTTTCCCAATAAGCTATACATTCCATAATGAATAAACAGTCCAAATTGAGCTTCTTTGAACCACTTTTTATTTGCTTCACGAGGATTTATATCATATTCTTTTTTATATTTTGTTAGATATTTTGGAATTTGCCCTAAACAAAGAGAATGTACTAAAATAAATATTAATAAAAACGAATTTCTCATTACTGATTTTTTAAAATAGCTTTTTAATTTTTTATGCATTAAATAAGAATAAATTATGATTAATACTGATTTTTATGTTTGAAATCACCATAAGGATTTCTAATTACCCTTTTTAAAGGCACTTGCATACCTTTAGATTGTTCTAGCCAATCGTATAGTTCTGTAACCATTTTTTTTACCAAATCTTGATATTCTGGTTTTTCTATTAAATTATACATTTCATTGGGATCATTTTCTAAATCATATAATTCATTTTGATCCCAAATGCCATAATATTTTATAAGCTTGTATTTATTCGTTCTTACTCCAAAAACGGTTGGTGTCATAGGAAAATCATATTCCCAAAAGTATTCATAAAATATTTTATCTCGCCATACAGTACTATCCCCTTTTAACAGTTTTACAAAAGAATTGCCCGACATTTTTTCAGGTTTTGTTAATCCAGCCAATTCAAGAACAGTAGGTGCTATATCTATATTTTGAATCATTTTAGCTATCGTTTGTCCGCCTTTAAATAAACTAGGTGCATAAACTAGAAAAGGAACTTTTACAGATTCTTCATAAAAATGTCTTTTATCAATTAAACCGTGCTCTCCAAAACTAAATCCATTATCACCCATATAAATAACCATAGTGTTTTGATCTAATCCATTCATCTTCAGAAATTTTAGAACAGAGCCAACACTTTCATCAACAGCCATAAGCGTTTCACAATACGTTTGTATTATTTCTTCTAAGTTTTGATGAGTATGATATATATAATCTACACCATGCCAACTATAGCGTTGATTTTTAACCCATTCAGGCCAGCAAAGCATTTTATAATCATCATTTAATGTTTGGTAAAAAGTTGGAGGCAGCTTGTATTTTTGGTTTGCATAAATTCCAAAATGTCGCTTAGCAGGTGTTACAGGAGCATGGACAGCTTTATGTGACAAGTATAAAAAAAAGGGTTTAGTTCTATTTTGTTTGTTTAGCCAATCTAAAGCATGATTAGTGAGTAAATCTGTAATATATGTTGAATCTTTATATTGTATCAATTTTCCATTTATGTTTAATTTAGGGTTATAGTAAACACCTTGCCCCTTAAAGCTTTCCCAATGGTTGAAGCCTTTTCGAGGGCTATCATCATCTTCCCCCATATGCCATTTTCCAAAAAATGCAGTTTGATAACCAGCTTGCTGTAAGTATTGAGGGAAATAAATTAAATTTTGGGGTTCAGGTGAAATATTGTCAACAATGGTATGTACATGAGCATATTGCCCAGTTAAAATAGAAGCTCTACTAGGAGAACAAAGTGATGTGGTAACAAATGCATTTTTGAAATAAGCCCCCTCTTTTGCTAATGCATCCAAATTGGGCGTCTTTAACCAAGGAATTTTCCCAGTAAATCCCATAAAATCATATCGATGATCATCTGTTAAAATAAAAATTACATTCATTTTTTTTTGCTCAACTATGGCATACAAATTTTCTACATTCAGTTGAACCTGTGCTTTTGCTGAAAAATTAAACAGAAAAAACAAAAAGACAATACACAATCTTTTCATAATAATTTAATTAAATAACTATCTAATATTTTCAACTGGAGCTACCAATAACCATTCAATTAATTGTCTATTCAAATCTTTCTGTATAATAGCATAATTAGGATTATCAATTAGATTGTTTAATTCTAAAGGATCTTCATTCAAATTGTATAATTCGTTAATATCACCACTATAAAAATTATATTTCCAATTGCCCTTTCTGATCATTACACTTCTACCATTGGTAGTATAATCTATAAACCAAAACATACCTTCTTTTTCAGCCCTTTTTGCTGAATAATCTTTATACTTATCTCTTGCCATAGCAGGCGGTGGCATTGGAATATTGCCAACTTCAGAAAAAATCACATCTCGATGAGTACTTTTTTCTCCTTTTAAAACTTTTAGAAATGATTGACCTTGTACTTCTTTTGGATATGATTTATTTAAATAATCAAATACCGTTGGAAGGATATCTATATTACTTAATTGAGCAGGTATTTTTTGTCCATTTCCTTTCAAAGTTGGCAAATAAACAATACCCGGAATTCGCACCAAACTCTCTTGAAATCCTCCAGTTTTTGCAACCATTCCATAATTTCCACCAAAATCTCCATGGTCTGAAGTAAAAATTATTATGGTATTATCCATTAGTCCGAGTTTTTCAAGTTTGGATAATACCATGCCAATTGATGCATCAACAAAACTTATTTGACCATAATAAGTAGCTAAAATTCTAGCTTTTTCATTATGTGAATAATGATCATACCCGGCTGCCTGTGACTGTACAAAATGCTTAAATGGATGTCCACTCCAATCAAAATTTTCTTGAGGCAATTCCAAACTGTCAGGATTATACATAGAATAATATGGCTCTGGTGCTACAGTTGGCCAATGTGGATCACCAAAAGATAGATACAAAAAGAAATGTTTATTTTTATTTAATTCAACAAATTTTATTCCATCTTGAGCTACTCTATATGCAGGGCAATCTTCCTTCTTAAACGGCATTGGTCCTTCTACTAATCCTTCCAACATTTGTTTAGATTTTTCAAATCCTGGTCTAGGGTCTTTTGAAAGGTATGTTTTTACTTTTTTATCAACTTCTGATATATTACCACGTACTTTTCCTGTATGTGAGCTTTCTTCCCGAAAATCAAAATATTTTTGAAAAAAATCTTCTGAAAAAGTGTGATTTTTTCCCGCCAACCCTATCAAATATCCTTCTTTTTTTAAAAGAGAAAGAAAATTCCAATCATCTTTTTGAATATGATGTTGTGGATAATTAAATACATTGCCCGTTCTTATAACATATTTTCCAGTAAAAAAACTGGTTCTGCTAGGTACACATAGAGGGCTAACAGTAAAAGCATTAGTCAGAATAAAAGATTTATTGGCTAATTTATCTAAATTCGGTGTTTTTACAACATTATTACCCATATAACCCATTAAATCAAACCTTTGTTGATCTGTTTTTATGATAATAATATTTGCTCGATTTTGAGCCTTTAAAAATAAAGAAGTAAACAAAAAACAAATAAGGACAAGTTTAAATATTTTCATATTGCTTAATTTATTTTTTCACAGTAAAACTCCAAACATCACCTTTAATGATTTCGCCAGAAGAAGAAATAGCATCTACCCTCCAATAGTATTTTTGTTCCTCTATTAATGCAGGAACTTTATATACATTTCTATCCCCATTTATCTTTGTTCTTAAAATCAATTGATCTTTAGAGTTTCCAAAATAAACTTGGTGCTCCACTGCATTATAAGCTGGCTTCCACATTAAAACATCTCGTTGAATGCCAACTATAGATCCATCTGGCACAATTGGAGAAGTGGCTTTTGTTTCTCTTCTGCCAGGAATCCAATACGTGCTATCTCCCATTTCATAAGCACCTATATCTGGCGTTGATTCAAATATACTATTAGAAAAATCTGATAAAAATTTGCCCTTATTTATAACATGAATGGCAGTATTTTTGGGTCTAAAATCATAATAATCGGGATTTTCCAAGATTTTTTCTACATTTTCACCCGTGAAATTATTGCTATATCCGGCAAGAGTATCTAAAGGTTTTCCAAACCAATGACCATAAATAGTTTCTGATAAATTATTAGATACAAAACTGTATTTATTTTGTCCACCATTTGTTTGAATAATCATACCACTTTTTACGATGTTGTATTTACTGTGTTTGAAAATGGTGTTATTGTACACTTTATTTATTTGGTCCGATGTTGGGTTTTCGGGTGATTTTATATTAATACCAACACTACCAATATTCCAAACTACATTATGATCAATGGTTAAACCTACTGTTTTATCATCTCCTCTAATACCCATTCCACCTCCCCAATCTAGTGGAGGATTTCCAGCATAACCATCGTGCACCCAATTGTGGTGAAACCTAGTTCCATGGCAAAATACATTTTGTGTATATAAAGCTGAAGCATCTTTATTTCCTCCCCAAGAAGTTCGGAATGCATTATATAAATCATTTAAGTACACATCATTGTCATTTTGGCAAATTTGAGTAAGGATTCCACCACTATTGTATAAAGTATTATACCTTACAATTGCATTACCTCCTTTACCTACATAACCTTGCCAGCTTTTATTTACTTCAAGTATGGGTGATGTAAGAGAAGAACTTAAATCAAAATCATGAAACAAATTATTCTCAATTAAAGCATATTTACCATTTACTAATAAGGCATTTAATGTACCATATGAAAACACATTATTAACAATAGTGGCATAATCTGCATTTATAATCGGAAAGTTTTTATCTAATTTTGATTTAACATCATCACCCTCAGAAGAAAAATAATCAGTAAAAGAAGAATATAATATTCGGTTATTTCGAAAAATGATATTTGTATTTCTTTTATTATAATCTTTGCCTATTTTAAATGCTGTGCCATAGAAAGTAAGACCATCAATGATTAAGAAATTGGCATTTTCTTCAGCAGTTAGTGCAAAATATCGTGTTTTAACTTCAAATGAACCAGAAGTAGGCATATTTCCATTTAAAGTATATAAGTAAAGCTTTTGCTGTTCTTTATCATAGTACCATTCTCCAGGCACATCCAAAAATTCTTTTTTGCCTACCAAATAATACCTATCATCATTAAATGCAAGACTTGCGCCTGATTCATCTTTTGCTTTTATGCTTTTACCTAAATCTCTAGGATAATTAAAAGTATCTGCTTTAGGAATATAACCACTAACTATTCGAGTCCAAGTATAAAACTGATGACATACATTTAATACAGCTTTAGCCCCATTAATATCCCAACCTGTTTCAGCTAAGCGACTATCCTTTACTGTTCCATAATGATTGCCTACACTATCTACAATTGCCCATGCATTGGGTGAGAAAAAATCCCAATCACCATTTTTGTTTTTAGGCACATTGGGCCAACGGGCTTCTAATAAAGGCTTATTGTTTAAAAACAATTGCTCAATAAAACTATTTTTATAATCAGCAACATAAACTCCTTTTTGTTCTGTTAATTTCCATGATATATTTACAATATCCAATCCTGAAATTACTGGATTTTCGCCATCGGCGGCTTTAATAATAAGAGGTTGTGAAAAATCGCCAGATTTATTAATTTTTATATTTTCTCTATAAATCCCATTATGAACAATGCAAACATCGCCAATTAACATGATATCTAATGCAGCCTGAATATTTCTTAGTGGTCTTTCTTTAGTTCCTTCATTAGAATTATTGCCCTTCACAGAAACATGAATTTCTTTAGCAAAAATCAAAAATGGCATAGAAACTAACATAAAGAGAAAGATTGCCATTTTTTTTACACCTAAACTAGATTTGATTTCAATCATTTGAAATATTTTTTAATTAAACTACTATTTTAAATTACTCATCCATTTGTTTGACTCCTTCCAAGTTGCACCAGGAATCCACATTTTACCTCCAAATTCATAAGCACCTAAATCTGGTGCTTTACCAGAAAAAATTTCATTATTTAACACTTTACCCTTGTCGATAAGGCCACTATTTATTTTTAATCTAAAATCAAAATTTTGTTTATCAACTAAAGGCAACGTAGTTTCTTCAAACTTATAATTGTTAAAAATGTTTTGATTTTCAGATAGTGTATCTTTAGGATTATTTTTACCACAAATATTATAACTTATATTGTTATAGACTTTACTCCATTGATTTTGGATTTGTAATAGTGGCCACCTAACTGCCCACATTTTATAAGGCTCAGGCTGTTTATCTAACATAATATACATTCTATCAACTCCATTTGCTTTAATATCAAAAATTGTATTATTATAAATAAAATTATCCTCTCCTTTAGCAACAATTCCTGCCATTCCACAATCCCAAATTACATTATGATGAAAAATATTGTTTCTTGATTGATCATCGGCTCTAATTCCAATTCCACCACCACTTTCCCTTCCATTGTGACCATCTGTTTTACATCCATGTACCCAATTGTATCGCACTTCACTTCTTTTAGAAAATGGCCAACAACCATAAACTAATGAAACGTCTTTACAAGCTTTCCCCCCATCATAAATATGATTGTATTCCACAATACTATTAGCAGCTTGATAAACTAACAATGCACCCCCACCATTAAACAATGTGTTATTTCTAGCAACATTTCCATAAGAAGTAAGCTCACTATTTTCTATTGTACGCTCTGTTGGTGGATATTGAATGGTATTAAACCAATTGACCCCTAATTTATCACTCGACGATAGCTGCAAAGCTGGATATATTAATGTACCAGACCAATTCACATCGTGGATGATGCTATTACTTACCGTATTATAATTACCCATCATCATTAAACCCATATTATTAGCAAATGAAAGAGATATTTTATCCACTATATTATAATCTCCAGTCATTTTAGTGATAATTGACTCTTTTCGGTCTTCATCATACTCCGTAATAGTTCTTGAATAGGTTGGATATTTTAAATGACAATTAATCACTTTACAATAAGAACAATTTTCAAACAAGAAAGTAGTTCCAAAAAAATTCAGACCTTCTATAACTATATGAGATTTATCTTTTACTTTAAAGCCATAATTAGAACACTTATACTTTATACTAAAATCTTCTGGCTTTTTATTTAATGGTGGATAAAAATATAAATCATGAGATTTCACGTCAAAAAACCATTCATTTGGAACATCCAATGCTTCTAACTTCCCAAATAAATAAAAATAATCATCCCCCCATTTTTCAATTAAATTCTGACTGTCCATATACTCTGGTGTGTAACTGCACAATCCAACTAAATCTGCATTGTAGAACAATTGATTAGAACCTGCCTTGTGTTTAATAATTTTTCTATTCCAAGTCCACCATTGATGAGCAACATTCAAATAGGCCATTGCCCCTGTCCAATCGATACCAGTTTCTGCTATTGCTGTACTAATAATTTCTCCATGAGAACTTCCTATTTCAGTATTTGCCCATTTGGATCGATCAAACACTTGATCTAAATTACAATTTGGCCATCTTGCCTCAGTCATCATGATGGTGTCTGCAAATAACTGTTCTATATTTTCAACATTTAGATGTGTTTTGTATATTCCATTTTTATAATGACTCCAAATTGAAGAAATATTTTGTGTGCCGTTAATAATTACATTTTCATTCTTGTATGCAATAAATTTTATTTGGCCCAATTTAGAACCTGAATTTTGGGGAATTATTGTCTCGTTATATACGCCTTCTCTGACATAGCAAATATCTCCTGCTTTCATCATAAAAGCAGCCTTTTGAATGGTTCTAAATGGTTTATTTAAAGACCCAATGTTTACATCATTTCCCTTTGTAGATACAAAATAATTTTTCGCTATAGAAAAATTGGTTAGAACTATAAAAAAAACCGATGTTAAAGTAAAAAGTTTCATTTTTTTATTTTTTTTACTATTTCAGTTGGCCACTAAAAAGTTGACCAAATTGACTTTAACTCATGAATCGTCAACTGTTTTATTTTTTCATTACCAGTGGATTCAACTGAAATATTTTTATTTTCTGGATTAGGAACAGCATAATTCGTAGCAACACCTGCCCCTTCATTTACAAAAATTTCAATTGAAGTACGATCTAATAAAATTCGAAGTTTTACTAATCCATTAACTTTAGGGGCGGGTATAGTTGTTTTTTCATAAGTAATAATACCCAAAATTGGATCATACACTACATCTAACCCTCTAACATTTAATTTTAAATTACTGTTCCCTAAAAACTCCATAGATAAATCAATTAATTCCGCTTTTATCTTTTCTAACTTTTTATAAAGACTTTTAGAACTTTTATTTCTATAACTATATGATTTAGAATAAAGACTTTCAATTTCCTTTACTGGCCATCTATAAAGACGAAGTCCATCAGGTGTTGACTTTAATTCCATAGTAGTTGGAAATGACATTTGTTGATTGAATGGCATTTCACCTTTTAAAAAAACATTATCGCCACCATTCATCCATCCAATCATTACAGCACGTCCATCAGGGCTGTTATTATATGATTGTGCTGCATAAAAGTTTTTACCCAAATCACCCAAATAAGATTTTTTATCAGAAACAAACTCTCTGCCATTGAAGCTGCCTATTTCATAATCAAAACTTGCATCATAAATCAACCATCTTTTTTCATTTTCATTTCCATCAACTGTTAATTCAACTAAATCCATACATTCATACACCCAATCTCTATTTAGTTGGCTTACCACTTTCCAATCTATTAAATTAGATGAATTTAGTACCAATACTTTGCCTGATTTTTGTTCTGCAGTACCTTCTTTAGCTCCTCTTTTAACCCATAAAACCATTACCCACATTTTACTTGGTTCGTACCAAAAAACTTTTGGATCCCTTTCACCATTATCAAAACCTTGATTAGGAACTACAGCCTTGCCATTATTAATTAAAGTAAATGTTCTGCCTTTATCAGTACTGTATGCAGCCGCTTGATAAGATATTTTCTTTGAATGGGTAAAAAATACAATAATTGTTTTGGTAGTATCTTTTTGTTTTTGCAATTGATTAAAATGATCAATTACTGCTGTACCTGAAAAAATACCTCCTTCTTTATCAAAAGGAAGTATAGCATGTGGCAATTGCTGCCAATGTATCAAATCTTTACTAACTGCATGCCCCCAAGTCATATTACCCCACTTAACACCTAGTGGATTGTGTTGAAAATACATGTGATATTCACCCGCATACCATACCAAACCATTTGGATCATTATTCCAATTTTTTAAAGAGGTAAAATGAAATTGAGGCCTTAAGGTTTGATTGTATCCAATATCTAAATAACTTGGGAAGGTTTGAAAATCGTTATTTTGAATAGCCTTAATTTCAGTTTGACAAAATGCAGTAAAATTAACTTTTAAAAACAAAATAATGTAGAAGACATATTTTTTTATATGCATAAAATAAATTTAATATTTTGTAATAAGTTTTATCTAATCAATGCCTCTTCCCTATTGCAATCTTCAATTATACTTTTCCCTAAAAAAACTGAAAGTATCATTACAATTGCAATAAAACACAATCCATACCTTAAAGCAAAATCTGCACTTACTTCATAGGCTCCAAAAAGTACTATTAAAATTGAACTGATTCTACCTATAAAAAGTGTAAACTCATGATTAATAATATAGGAATATTCACTTCTATTTTCTTGTTTACTCACAATGTCTATTACCCTAAATTCTGTAGGAAAATAAGACACATCATGCAAAGGCCTTGCCATGTATTGAAGAATATTATATACAATTACACCAATAACAGAATAAAATGTTGCATGAATTAAAATTGCAGTTACAAAAAAGGTTATAGAAATAATATAAATTACTAAGCGATGTTTAGGTTTTGCCAACCGCCCTATTAAATACAACACTATTGCCGATAAAATTTGACCTCCAGAAACGATAACACCCAACATATTCACTCCTCCAATAATTGAAAGAATTAATAAAATAGGAAAAATCATAATTGCTCCTTGCATTACACCCTTTGTAATTGAAAAAAGAATCATTTTTTTCCAAAGTTTGTTGTACCTAAAAAAAAACAATTGACTATGCTTAGGATTATTAAACTTTTCTCTATTAATATTTATTGATGCCAAAATAGTAATAATAAAAACTACGATTGTAATGCCTATATATGCTGATTTAGATGAATATAAATGGGATATTGGGCCATTTGATATGATATAGCCTACAATTACGGGCACAATTATCCAACTTAAAGTATAAAAAATTGTATCAATACTAAAATAGTAATTTCGATTTTGATCATTTGTTACTTCCAATGAAATAAAGTCTCTATTAGACCAATAAAACCCATAAGAAGCACCCATGATTAAACCTGCAATAACTACACCATAAATATTTAAATCCTTTAATGACATCATAAATATCATTGATACTCCACTTAGTAACAAACCCAATGAATACAAATAAGTAACTTTTACCTTACGTAATAAATATCCATTCAGTACAAAGCAAATGGGTATACCTAAATACAAAGCAAATTGATAGAATAAATAAAGGTTTATTTTATCATGTTTTTGGAGCTCAGTTAAAGCAGCTGATCCATCTGGAGGCGAAACGATATATGCACCAACAAACAACTCAATAACAGGAAGAACTAGTGCATACATTGAACTAGTAATTAACAAAAAACGCATATTCCTTGGGAAAGAATTAAAATGCTTTATCTCATTTTTTAATTTCATATTTGTTATTGAGTGTAGTATTGGTAATTTTTAAATTATTATTTAAAAAAATTAGGATTAATAATATGTTAGTTCAGAAAAAATATCATTCAAAGAAATTTCTGCATAGCATACAGAAGTATCTGCAGCACCGTAATATAATTTTACAGTATCACCATCTACCAAACAACCGCATAAAAATATTACTGGGCCATAGAAGCCCCACTTTTCATAAGATGCTAAAGGCTCCATTACTGGCTTAAATGATTTACCTAATACTTTTGTTGGATCATCTTTATCTAATAACAATGCCCCCAAACAATAACGATCATTTGAATCGGCAGCATGATATATTTCTAACCATCCTTTTTCTGTCAAAAATGGAACAGCACTACAACCAATTCTACCATTGTCCCAATCTGTTTCATTAACTGAAACCAATTGCTTGTGGTTACCCCATTCAACTAAATTGGATGATTCAGAAATCCATATTTCACGTTTTTTATATTCAGCAGAAGCAGGACGGCACAACGCAATATATTTTCCATTTACTTTTTCAGGAAAAATTGCCACATCCTTATTGTCAGGTGTGAAGATTACACCTTTTCTTTCGAAATTCTTAAAATCGGTTGTGGTTGCTAAACACGTAGTTACGCCAATACTTGCACAACAACTATAATTTATATAGTAAACACCATCTATTAATGTAATCCTAGGATCCTCAATACCAAACTCTTCATACTTATTTGCAGGATACATTGCCGGCTCACTTTCTACCTCAAAATCAATTCCATTTTTACTTCTCGCTACCCTTAGATGAGATATTGTAGTTAAAATCCTATCGTCTGGAGATTCTATAAAACGAGGGTCGTCAAACTTATTTCTTGGATCATGAGCATCAAATGTTTTAATTTCAACTTGACCCGTTTTTTCATTAAAATAAGGTGCCTTCACAATGTTTGGATTCCTATTTATTGGTGTTTCTGCTACTCTTAACAGCAATAGTACATCACCTTCAAATTCGGTTACACCACAATTCATTACATAATGTACTTCGAAATCTTTTCTTGATGCTGTAACGTTATCCGGAAGAATAATTGGATTGTGCTGACTTCTGTTAACTTTCATT
>CAMBYC010000038.1 GCA_945871875.1 Sphingobacterium thalpophilum | reverse complement strand
GGTGCAAAAAGAAATGGCCATCCTTCAAAACCTCCGAAACGGATTGTCTGATTCTACAAAAAACATTAAGGAAATTATGGTGATGGAAGAGATGTCTAAACCAAAGAAAACAACCATTTTAGCCAGAGGTCAATACAATCAACCCTTACAACAAGTATTTCCCAATACGCCAACAGATATCTTGCCCTATACTGCCCAATTTCCTAAAAATAGGTTAGGATTGGCCAATTGGCTGATGCATGAAGATCATCCTCTTACCTCCAGGGTTGCTGTAAACCGATTGTGGCAACAGTTTTTTGGTACGGGCTTGGTAAAAACGGCAGAGAACTTTGGCAATCAAGGCGAAATGCCCAGCAACCAGGCATTATTGGATTGGCTAGCGGTAACATTTAGAACATCGGGCTGGGATATCAAAAAGATGATTAAACTTATCGTTTTGTCTGAAACCTATCAACAAGATTCCTATACTTCGCCTACACTACGAGAATTGGATCCGGAAAACCGTTGGTTAGGAAGAGGTCCATCAAACAGATTAACTGCAGAAATGATGCGCGACAATATGCTTACCGCCAGCGGTTTGCTCAAACCCACAATTGGTGGCTCAAGTTTTAAACCCTATCAGCCTGCGGGTTTATGGGAAATCAACAATTCATCTTATAAAGCCGACAGCTCAGACGCCATGTATCGCCGAAGTTTGTACATCATAGCTAAACGTTCTGTTCCCAATCCTACAATGGCAAGCTTTGATGCATCAGAAAGAAGCTATTGTTTATCAAGAAGACAAAAAACAAATACCCCATTGCAGGCATTGGTTACTTTAAACGATCCTGGATTTATTGAAGCCGCCAAAGTTTTAGGTGAAACCATGTCAAAAGAAAAAGATCCTTCAAAAGCCATTGAGGAAACATTCAGAAAGCTTACCGGACAATTACCGAAAGCAAAAGAATTGGAGTTGTTGTTGTCCGTACGAAAAGCTGCAATAGAACGATTCAACTATTCTCCAGAAAAAACAAAGGGCTGGTTAACTGCCGGAATATATACAATAGACAAAAAATTAGATGCAGCAACAATTGCAGCCAATGCAGAAGTAGCAAGTATCATAATGAATTCGGATGCTACATTAACAAAACGATAAGCTATGGAAAATCATCACCACCACGAAGAAAAAAAGATCGCATCAAAAGAATTTAGTAGTTTGTACAATAGTATTGACAGAAGGAATTTCCTTAGCAAAACAGCCATGGGACTTGGTGCAGTAGCATTACAGCAGTTGATTTCACCATTCAATACCAGTGCATCTACCTTAGAAGAACGCATCATGTGTGCATTACCCACCATTGCCCCAAAAGCAAAAAGGGTGGTGTATCTGTTTATGGCGGGTGGTCCTTCACAACTTGAAACTTTTGACTACAAGCCCAAACTGCGTAATTTATACGGCTCTGAACTGCCGGCATCTATAATAAATGGTCAACGATTAACCGGCATGAGTGCCAATCAATCTTCGTTACCCATTGTTCCATCGATTTATGATTTCAAACAACATGGGGAAAGCAGATCTTGGGTAAGCGAACTATTGCCCTATACCGCTCAAGTGGTGGATGAATTGTGCATTATTAGATCCATGTTTACAGAGCAAATCAACCATGATCCGGCAATCACGTTTTTTCAAACGGGTCATCAGTTGCCGGGGCGGCCATCAATAGGATCATGGTTAAGTTATGGATTGGGATCAGAGAATAAAAATTTGCCTGCATTTATTGTATTGGTTTCAAAAAATGCCAATAAAGATCAACCTTTATATGCAAGGCTTTGGGGTAATGGATTTTTACCATCAGAACACCAAGGGGTTCAGTTTAGGGCTGGGAAAGATCCTGTATTGTTTTTAAAAGATCCAGAAGGCTATGATCATGAGGATCGAAAAGAGATGCTTGAGCAATTGCAAAAGCTCAATCAGATACAAAATGAACCCTGGGGTGATCCTGAAGTAAATGCAAGGATTGCACAATATGAAATGGCGTTTCGTATGCAGACCTCCGTTCCAGAAATTATGGATACTTCTCAGGAACCTAAGGAAGTATTTGATTTGTATGGTGCAGACAGTAGGGACAGTGGCAGTTTTGCCTCCAATTGTATTTTAGCCAGGAAATTGTTGGAAAAAGATGTACGTTTTGTGCAGTTGTATCACCAAGGTTGGGATAATCATGGGGGATTACCCAAAAATATTGAGCAACAGTGTAAGCAAACCGATCAAGCCACCGCCGCGTTGGTAATGGATTTAAAGCGAAGGGGAATGTTAGAAGATACATTGGTGATTTGGGGCGGTGAGTTTGGGCGCACAGTATATTCTCAAGGCAAGATTTCAAGGGCAGATTACGGAAGAGATCACCATCCTAGATGTTTCTCTATGTGGATGGCCGGTGCGGGAGTGAAAAAAGGTTTCAATTATGGATTAACCGATGATTTTGGATACAATATTATAAAAAACCCGGTTCACGTGCACGATTTTCAGGCCACATTATTACATTTGATGGGTATTGATCATGAACAATTGATCTATAAATTTCAAGGAAGGCGTTTTAGACTAACCGATGTAGAAGGAAAAGTAGTGAAAGATATTTTGAGCTAAAAATGAGTATACCTTAATACCTTAATTCCTAATTCTTAATTCCTAATTATTATTTCACTCTTCTTCCCTTCCATTGGTAACCCCCAAATTGTCCAAAACTTCCAGACACAACCGTATAAAAAATATGCAAAGGCTGCGAAATCGCAAACCATCTCATCAATTCCGGCAACCCGAAGAATTGCAAAACCGCTTTAACAAATCGCCATTCAACCAAAGTCTTTAAAAACAAAAAGAGAAAACAAATTAATAAATGTGCATCACTCATCCAACTCATAAACATCAATACCAACATAGTAACATTTAATAAATACACCAAAACCAAAACCCCGAACATCTTTTTGTCTTCATAAAATCGCACTTTACTCGCCCAACGGATGCGTTGGCGTATAAACTTTTGTAACGTTGCTTCTGTTGAAGTAGTAACAATAGATTCAGATGAATTCGCAGCTGCAATTTTCCCAGGATACATTGCTTTAATCTTCTGAAACAATAACATATCATCTCCCGATGCAATATTATCTATACCATCAAATCCTTTTACTTCCTCAAATGCGGTTCGCAAATACCCCATGTTGGCTCCATTTGCCATTGTATGAAATCCCGCTGAAACCGAAGCTGCAGTAATTCCCTGTAATATTGCAAAATCCAAAGACTGAAATATCGACAAATAAGTTCCGTCATGTTTCATTTTAACTGGTGCTACTACAAATACTGCTTCTTTTTGCTGCATCACCCCAACCAAATGGGTTAACCACTGTGGCGTAACCTCACAATCTGCATCTGTTGTAACTATTATTTCTCCAGATGAAATACTTATCGCTGCTTCTATTGCTCGTTTCTTGAATGCCACCTTCGTATTCGATGGATAATCTTTCATGTACAACAAGCGAGCGTTTGTTTGTTGTACAATTTCCGCGGTTTCGTCTGTTGAATGATCGTCGGCAACCATTACTTCATAATTCGGATAATCTTGCTTAAAAATTGTATCCAAACAAGCTCCTATATTTTGGGCTTCATTTCTTGCCGGCACTACTATTGTCACCATTGGAAAATGAGTTAAAGCAGCTATAGGATTCATCTGTTTAAGTTTCCACAAATGTTTATTGTAAAATTCCAATACTTGGGCATATACAAACAAACTCAATAAACATATTATCGAAACAATGGTTAGCAGCAACAATTTTTATATTTTAAATAGATTCACAAGGTAAGTCGCATTTTTTACATGCAACAATTGATGTCCAGTTTCTAATTCTATCCATTCTGAACTTGCTAATTTTTTATGAAAAACCCTTCCTGGGGCTATTTTGATGGTACTATCGTATTTCCCATATACAAAAAAAACCGGCAATTGTTTCTCATTTATCAATTGTATAAGTTTTTCAATATCAGGTTTAAATCGACTAAAACCCGTCCAAGCATTGTATAAGGTTTGCCTTAAATTATTATTTTCTAGTACAGATTTTGTAAACTTCAAACTAGATTTTGGTAAAAGCGATTTTGATTGCGTAAAGTTTAAGAGTTTTAAAAAGCGTTTTGGGTTATATGTAACCCTTTTTAGCAAATTGTTTCCAAATTTAGTATGCGTTGCAAACCAATAAGCAGGATGGACGTAAAATCCGTCGGGTGCAAGCAATACCAACCGTGTTATTCTTTCTAAAAAATAAGGCAATATTGATAATGCCAATCTTCCTCCAATGCTATAACCCAATAAAATAAATGGTTTTTGTCCAATTTCTGGACAACTTAAAATAATATCTCTCAATTGTTCAGGGTAACAAAAAATGCCTTCGTTCCAATTTGTGCTTCCATGAAACGGAAGATCAAAAGCTATAAAACAATGGTTGGGAATAAAATCTGGTAGGTGACTAAAATAATTGCTATCTAATCCAAAACCATGCAAACAAACCACGGGCGTTCCCTCACCGAAACATTGGTAATGAATGGAAGAATTATTGTAGGTTAAGGTTTTGATAGTAATGTTATTAAGATGCAAGGTAAATCAAAACAAATTCTCGTTTGGTTTAATGGTGTTAAGCTATTCTAATTAAAAAATATTTTTGTTAAAATGAAGATTTGTGTTGCAAATGCAGTAAAATCTTTTTAAATTTGAAGAAATAGTTGCATAACTAACTATATGCCAAACAACCAATTTAAACGCGGAGAATTATATAGTTTTATAACGGGAAAGGCATCTACAGCGATTGCCCGCAGACTGCAAAAGAATTTTAAGCAGGAAGGATTAGACATCACCATAGAACAATGGAGTGTATTGTATCATTTGTGGAAGCAAGACGGCATAAGCCAGCAAGAATTATGCATAGCCACATTTAGAGATAAACCAAGCATAACTAGGTTGTTAGACAATTTAGAGAAATTAAACCTAGTAAAACGCGTATCCTCAAAAGATGATCGCAGGCGAAATATGATTCATTTAACAGAAATGGCGAAAGATTTGCAAGTACGTTCTATGGAATTGGCAAATCAAACATTAAACGAAGCACTTGAGGGGGTTGATTCAAAAGACATTGAGTTGTGTAAACTCGTATTGCAAAAAGTGTACGATAACCTGAAATAATTCATCAACTAAAAACAAATACAATGCAAACTGCTGAAGATGCCAAAAAAATGTTGAAGGGCGGAGAATGGATGATAAAAGATTCATTGCCTGAAGACATATTTACGCCAGAAGATTTTAACGAAGAACAGCGAATGGTAATGGAAATGTGTACATCCTTTTTGGATACGGAGATATTTCCAATTGTAGCACAAATTGATACTTTAGAGCCAGGATTAATGCCAGCCTTGGTAGAAAAAGCCGGCGATCAAGGCTTACTAAGCACATCAATTCCTGAAGAATTTGGTGGTTTAGGTAAAGATTTCATTACTAGCACCATTGTAAATGAAGGTTTAGGTGGTGGTTTCTCATTTTCAGTTGCAGTGGCTGCTCATACCGGAATTGGAACCCTTCCAATTTTATACTTTGGTACGCACGAGCAGAAATTGAAATATGTAACCAAATTGGGGTCAGGAGAATGGAAAGGTTCTTACGGATTAACTGAACCCAATTCTGGAAGTGATGCTTTAAGTGCCAAAACAACCGCAAAACTTAGTGAAGATGGTACACATTATCTATTAAATGGACAAAAATGCTGGATCACCAACGGTGGTTTTGCAGATGTATATACTGTTTTTGCAAAAATTGATGGTGATAAATTTACCGCATTTATTGTAGAACGCGGCTTTGAAGGATTTACCCAAGGTCCTGAAGAACATAAAATGGGAATCAAAGGTTCATCAACTGTGCAATTGTATTTTCAAGATTGTAAAGTTCCTGTTGAAAATGTTTTGGGGGAAATCGGTAAAGGACATATCATCGCTTTTAATATATTGAACATTGGAAGGTTAAAGCTTTGTGCAGCTGTTTTAGGTGGATCAAAGCGTTCATTGGATACGGTAATTCAATATGCAAATACCCGCGAACAATTTAAACAACCTATCGCCAATTTCGGAGCTATTCAACATAAAATTGCCGAATGTGCAATTAAAATGTGGATTTGTGAATCTGCTTTGTACAGAACAGCTAAATGGATTGACAATAAAGAAAACGAGTTGTTGGCAGAAGGAAAGCCTTTTAATGAAGCATTGCTTGGAGCTGCTGAAGAATATGCTATTGAATGTGCTGTTTTAAAGGTTTTTGGTTCTGAAGTGCTAGATTATGTGGTAGATGAAGGTGTTCAAATACATGGTGGAAATGGGTTTAGTGATGAATACCGCATTTCAAGAGCTTATCGCGATAGCAGAATCAATCGCATTTATGAAGGCACAAACGAAATTAACAGATTGCTTTCTGTGGATATGGTTTTGAAAAGAACTATGAAAGGTCGTTTAGATTTAATGGGACCAGCAATGGCGGTGCAAAAAGAATTGATGAGTATTCCCGATTTTGGAAATAATGAAGAAGGCCATTATGCTGCTGACCTTAGATTGGTGCGCAATATGAAAAAGGCAATTTTGATGGTGGCAGGTTTGGCAGCTCAAAAATTAATGATGAAGTTGGAATCTGAGCAGGAAATCTTAATGAATATTGCAGATATGGCAATTGTTGTTTTCCATGCAGAATCTGGTTTATTAAGAGCGATAAAAGCTTCATCAAACAAACACCCCCAAATTTCATTGATTGATGATATTGCAAAAACTTATTTGTATGATGCTGCAGATTTGGTAAATAAGTCAGGCAAAGATGCAATCAATGCATTTGCTACTGGTGATGAACAAAGAATGTTATTGTTAGGACTAAAACGGTTTACCAAAGCAGAACCATTTAACAGCAAAGATGCTAGAAGAAGGATTGCAAAATCATTGACAACTGCTAACAAATATATTTTATAATTTTTTGTTAAATATTAAAAACATTTCTTAACTTGTTTATGCAAATTTTTTAGACCCCAACGATTCATTGCTTGTCATACAACCCTGTATTTTTTATACAGGGTTTTTTTATAAAAACTTATAAATAAGCAATTTCTTCTTCATAAATACCGATCTTTGTATCTTCATTTTTTTTATAATGCTTGCGGTACATTAAAATAATATTTGCACTTACAATTGCAATTGCCACTAGGTTGATGAGTAAAATGAATATAAAATAGACTTCTTCTTGGAAGTAAATTTTTAAAAAATTCACCAACCCCAATATCATCAAAAAGCACAAATAGGCAAATAAGATTGTGCCAATAAAAATAATTTTGGCAAGGTTAATTTTTCTTGTAGTATTAATATCAAATTCTTTTGAAAAATAATACAAACAAATTCCAATGGGTATTAAAAGTTGTATCAATATGATTTTGAAATGGTGCATCAATCCCCCTTTAAAACTCATCCCAATCCATATATTAATAGAAAGAAAAATGATTGATAATAGCACCAATAAAATGATAAACATTTTATTTTTAGAGAAATAGGATAAAAACAAAATGGTAAAAGGGGTTAGTGATATGCAGCAAATCAAATTAATTTTAAATATTGCATCAGCACTTACCTTAGACAGTTGAGTCATAAATGCTGTCCAAATGAGCAATTCTACTAACAATAATATTGGCGGCACAAAAAACAGATTTCCTTCTTTAAAGTTTAAAACCAACAATACTATTGCCAATAGCAAAATAAAACAACTAAATAAACTAAAATAATTATTTAATAGAATCATAAGGTTAAGACAATTGGATTATAATTTTCTTTAGGGTTGCAAAAAAAACGTAGAAATTAAATATAAAATATAGGAAAGAATTATTTTTCAAAAGATTGGGTGAAACTGCTTTAAACAAACGTATATATACTTTGAGTGAAAACACGCTTATTTTTCTTAATTTTCCGCAATGACATACAGGAAAATATACCTTTTAATTTTATGTTTTTTTGCGTTAAGCAATACTAGCATTTGCCAGAATTCGGGTTTGATGTACAAAACTATTGGTGCATTGGCTTATATGGAATATGGTTTAGGAGATGATCGATTGGGAGGTGCTAAAATGACTTATTTAGATAGCAATGTGCAAATAAAAGTAATTGACAGTGTTGGCACCGATTATAAAATAAGATTATCAGCGGCTCATATAGCTTATATACCTAAATCTGTGGTAAAGCCATCGCCTGAAGTAAAAGCTGCTCCCTATTATTTATCCTCTTCCTTCAAAGTATATGGTGATTCAGTTTATGATTATGTTACAGTGCAATTGCCACAAAAATTACCTTATAAAAGTCAACAGTTGATTAATCCAGCAGGAATTGATATTGATATTTATGGTGCAACATCAAATACCAATTGGATTACACAATTGCAAACGGCAAAAGAAATTGATCAAACTTGGTATGAACAAATTGAAGACGATGTTTTGAGGATACATATAAGATTTAAGCATCAACAACATTGGGGATATGCAATTTATTATGATTCGTTGTATAAGAAGCTAATGATTAGGGTAAAACGGCCACCTATTGCAGATTTTCGAAAATGGAAAATTGCTATAGATGCGGGGCATGGAGGTTCAAATTCTGGAGCTTCGGGTACGATTTCCAATAAATTAGAAAAGGAGTACACATTACTTATAGCAAAACAAGTGCAAAATGCATTTAAAAAAGCGGGAATAAAAAAGGTAATTATGACTCGTGAAATCGATACAACTTTAAGTATGGAAGAACGAGTAGTTCAATTGAGGAAAAACCAACCCGATTTATTATTAAGTTTCCACTTAAATTCGAGTTCAGTGGACACAATTAAAGGCTCAAGCACTTTTTATAGGTATATAGGGTTTAGGCCCTTAACCCAAGTTGTGTTGAAGAAGATGTTAGAATTGGGTTTAAAAGAATATGGAAATGTAGGAAATTTCAATTTTGCTTTAAGCGGGCCAACTGAATTTCCAAACTGTTTGGTGGAAGTAGCATTTTTAAGCAATAAGCAAGATGAAAAACTAATAATGCAACCTTTATTTCACAAAAAAATAGCATTAAAAATGGTAGAAGCTATAAAGATGTTTGCAAAAGAGAGCAGTAAGAAGTGAAGTTTTAGTTGTGAGTGGTAAATCAAATTAAAAATAAATTTTTTTTTATTAAAATAAATTTATTAATATCAACTTTATTACTATCTTTACAAAGTTAATTAAGTTCTGATTTATTTGTTTCTTTAAGTTCTGTCTTATTGTTCGTTTAGTCAGTTCCTTTTTTTTAGTTTATAGTTTAAATTTTAGTAATGAACATTTTCGTTTCGAATCTCAGCTTCCAGGTACAAGACCAGGACTTGCTGGAAATCTTCGCTGAGTATGGTGAAGTAACATCTGCAAAAGTAATCACTGACAAATTCTCTGGTCGTAGCCGTGGATTTGGTTTCGTAGAAATGGCTTCTGATGAAGAAGCTAAAAAAGCAATCTCTGAATTAGATCAAGCAGAAGTAGATGGTCGTACCATTTCTGTTGCTGAAGCTAAGCCTCGTGAGCAGCGCCCTGAAAGAAAGCCATTTGGTAACGGTGGCGGAGGCGGCGGAAGTCGTTTCGGTGGCAGCGGCGGCGGAAGCGGCAGCGGCGGTGGTGGATACAAAAAATCTAACAACCGATATTAAAGATTGTGGCTCCCCTCAAAAGGAGCCATTTTTTTTTATCTTATTCTTTTTATTTATTCTCTGAATTCTGTTTTTTATCCTATTTTCAAGCCCAAATCTTTCTAATCTAGATTCTGAGGGCTTTTGAATTATGAAAAACAAAACAGCTGCGCTATCTTTTATTTTTGTTACCGTTCTTATTGATGTAATTGGTTTTGGCATTATCATCCCCGTAATGCCCCAATTAATTCAATCTCTCTCTCATGGCTCAATGAGCGACGCCGCACAATATGGTGGTTGGCTCATTTTCTCCTACGCCTTTACACAATTCTTTTTTTCTCCTATTTTAGGAAACTTAAGTGACCAGTACGGAAGAAGACCTGTATTGCTTTTTTCGCTTTTTGGATTTGGAATGGATTATATCTTCCTAATTTTTGCACCTTCACTGCATTGGATTTTTGTTGGTAGAATAATTGCCGGTATTACCGGAGCTAGTTGGACTACAGCATCTGCTTACGTTGCCGATGTTTCTACTCCAGAAAATAGAGCCCAAAATTACGGAATGATTGGAGCAGCATTCGGTATAGGTTTTATCATCGGTCCAGCAATTGGTGGTTTATTATCTACCCTCGGACTTCGAGCCCCATTTGTTGCAGCAGCAATTTTAACCCTTATCAATTGGTTGTATGGCTATTTTGTTCTACCAGAATCCCTTTCTCTTGAAAATAGACGCAAATTCAATTTTAAAACTGCAAATCCTTTAAGTTCTTTACTCAGATTAAAAAGATATCCCGCTATTATTGGTTTAATTGTTGCTTTCTTCTTGCTTTATTTGGCAGCACAATCTGTTCAAAGCGCTTGGTCTTTTATCAATATTGAAAAATTCAAATGGAATGCAACAATGGTTGGATTATCGTTAACGATGGTTGGTGTTATGGTGGCTATTGTTCAAGGGTTACTAATTCGTAAAGTGATTCCTATTTTAGGCCAACAACGATCCGTTTTTATTGGATTGGTTTTGTACGGGGTTGGACAATTGCTTTTCGGATTTGCAACCCAGGGTTGGATGATGTTTGCATTCACCGTAGTTTATTGTTTGGGTGGAATTTCTGGCCCAGCTTTGCAAGGTATCATTTCTGCACACATTCCTCCAAATGAACAAGGCGAATTACAAGGTGCTTTAACGAGTTTAATGAGTGCTTCTGCTATTATCGGCCCATTGATGATGACCAATTTATTTGCCTATTTTACTAAACCTGGTCATCCCTATTTACCTGGAATACCATTTTTATTAGGTGCACTATTATTGGTTTTTAGCGCAATAATTGCATATAGTAGCATGAAAAAAAATGCAAAACTTAAAGAAGTTTAAAACATTTTCTCATATGCGAATTAGCACAATTTAAAAAAATCTAAATTTATTGAATTGTCCAAACCTCGTTACCGCTAATCAATTTATCTAGATTTCCTTTGCCTTTTGTTTTCAAAACATAATCAATTTGTTCATTCATTTGGGTTTCATAACAAGGTCTGTCTTTTTGGAAAAATACACCAAATGGACGAGGTAAATGTCCTTCAATCGCAGGATCATCAAACATTCTTACCAATATTTGCGCTTTGTAGAAATCTTTTTCATCATGAATCCAGCAGTCGTCAACGCTAAATCCCTTTGTTAGATCTATGATTGTAGGTTTAAATCCATCTAAGCGAATACCTAATTCTTTATTGACGCCAAATAGCAATGGTTTGTCTTGTTCAAGAAATAGTGTTTGTACAGGTTTTGAAGTTTTGTCTGTAAATGCTTCAAAAGCCCCATCATTGAAAATGTTACAGTTTTGATAGATTTCAAGAAATGATGAACCTTTGTGTCCATAACTCCGCAACAACATATCTTGCAAATGTTTCGGATCGCGATCCATACTTCTGGCAATAAACGTAGCATCAGCGCCCATCACCAATGCCAAAGGATTAAATGGATGATCTATACTGCCATAAGGCGTAGATTTTGTAACCTTCTTTTCTTCTGATGTAGGTGAATATTGTCCTTTAGTTAAACCATAAATTTGGTTATTGAACATCAAAATATTTACATCGAAATTTCTACGCAACAAATGAATGGTGTGGTTTCCACCTATACTTAAACTATCCCCATCACCTGTAACAATCCAAATGCTCAATTCTGGTCTGGTAGCTTTTAAACCAGACGCAATAGGCGTAGCCCTTCCGTGAATTGAGTGCATTCCGTAAGTATTCATATAATAAGGAAAGCGGCTGCTACATCCGATTCCTGAAATCATTACAATATTCTCTTTTGGTATGCCCAACGATGGCATTATTTTTTGAACTTGTGCGAGTATCGAATAATCGCCACAACCCGGACACCACCTAACTTCCTGGTCTGTTTGAAAGTCCTTAGCTGTAAGATTAACCACTGTATTTGGAATTGCCATATTTTGCAAAATTAATCAATTTGACTATTGAGATTAAGTCAAATCTTAATTTGATTGATGTTTCTTAAAAAATGTGTATTTCAGTTAAAAATCAAATACTTGTTGTTTTGCCTTTAATTGAAATGTTTTGCGATGAAAAGGTGTTAATCCTAAAGCATAAATTGCCTCTCGATGGTTTGCCGTTCCATAGCCTTTGTTGCCTCTCCATCCATATTCTGGATAAACAGTATCTATGTTTAACATATAATCATCCCGAAATGTTTTGGCCAAAACACTTGCGGCGGCAATTGAAGCAAATCTAGCATCACCTTTAACCATACAAATATGCGGAATGTTGTTGTAAGGGTTAAATAAATGTCCATCAACCAAAATTAAATCTGGCTTTTTGGAAAGTTGATCTAACGAAGCATGCATTGCCTTAAAAGAAGCTTGTAGTATATTTATTTTGTCGATTTCATCACTATCGATAGACGCAACTGCCCAAGAAATAGCTTCTTTTGAAATTACATCTCGTAATACATAACGATCTTTTTCTTTCATTTTTTTAGAATCGTTCAGCAGAGGATGATGAAATTGAGGCGGTAGAATTACGGCAGCGGCAAAAACTGGTCCCGCAAGGCAACCTCTTCCGGCTTCATCACAACCGGCTTCTAATCCTTTGTTTTGATAATTGGATGCGAGCATAATTCAAATGTAAGTAATCATAGAAAAAATGAACAAGCAGGAAATGATTTTGTTGTAATGTTTAGGTTGACCATAATGTTTTGGGTACAAAATATTGTGAAATGAATATACAAAATAATCTGCGATAATTTTAGAACTATGAATTGGAAAAAAGATACTAGCCCTGTGGCAATTTGGTTGATGATTGGAGTAGGGATGATTATGATTCAAGTGGTTTTAGGAGGCATAACCAGATTAACAGGTTCTGGATTGTCAATTACAGAATGGAAACCACTTTTGGGTGCCATTCCTCCTTTAACTGAAGCTGATTGGATGTTGGCATTCGAGAAATACAAGCAAATTGGACAATATAAGCATATCAATTTTGATTTTACGCTAAGTGATTTTAAATTTATTTATTTCTGGGAATGGTTTCACCGCGAGTGGGCTCGGCTTATGGGTTTGGTTTTTGCCATTGGCTTTGTAATTTTTTTAATTCGAAAGAAATTTAATAAAGCCATGATTTTGCCGATGGTTTTGCTTTTCATTCTTGGTGGATTACAAGGAGCAATTGGTTGGATTATGGTTAAAAGTGGATTGAATGAAGAAAATCTATACGTAAATCATATTCGATTGGCGATTCATTTTATTTCTGCATTAGGATTGCTTTGTTATGTTTTTTGGTTTGCATCAGATTTATTGGTTAAAGAAACGCAAAGGGTTAATTTTCCTTTTATAAAACGCTTAACAATAATAATTGCTATTGTATTGGTAATTCAGTTGGTTTATGGGGCATTTATGGCAGGATTAAAAGCTGCTACAGCTGCAACAACTTGGCCTACAATAAATGGTATGTGGATTCCTGATAATTTGGGTTCAAAACAAGGCGATTTAATCAACAACCCAATAAGTGTTCAGTTTATTCATAGAACAATTGCTTATTTGTTGGTTGTGTTGATTTTATTTTGGTGGATTTTGGTGAGTAAAAGGAAAGGCAGCTTATTGTTTGAAGCAACAAAAGTTTATCCAGGTTTATTGATAATTGTTCAATTAATTTTAGGAATTTTTACTGTTTTAAACGCTGCAAATGCACATTTTCTTTTATACTTAGGTGTTGCTCATCAATTTGTTGCGATGGTTTTGCTTTTATCTATTGTATGGCATTTGTTTCTATTACGTAGATTATCAAATTAAGGTTTAATTTAACGATTACATTATATTTATTTAACGCAATCATCGTTATTTCTTAAATTTAATAATGAAATTGTTATTGAAGGGAATATATACAGCATTCCCGGTGCAGTTGTTTATTCTACATTTTAGAAAATATCAAGTGCTTTTAGCATTTTGGTATCTCTTAGCACTAATTGTAAATGGCAATTTTTTAAATTATTTTGGGGCTGATGCACTTTTTTTATCACCGGAATATTTGGGCAATGTAAATCCATTAAGCACATTAATTGTAGGTATATCAATGGGTATTTTCATTATGAGTTGGCATATTACCACATTTATACTGCATAGCAACCAGTTCAAATTTTTAGCTACTACATCAAAGCCGTTTTTAAAATATTGCATCAACAATTCAATAATACCTATTTTATTTTTATTGTTTTATGTGTATCGATGGGTACAATTTGAGCGGTTTAGAGAATTAATTAATTATGGAGATATCTTTTGGCTTGTTTTAACTTTTTTTGGTGGAATTATTATTATTGTTGTAATATCTTTTACTTATTTTTTTGGTGCTGAAAAAACCTTATTTCGTCAAATTTATCCGGTTTTGCAGCCATTGGATAATAATGAAATAAATCCTAATCAAACTGATATACATAAAAGTGATGAAGGATTAATCACCGTTAATTTGTTTTACAACACCAAATTAAAGTTAAAAAAGCCAAGAAATATAAATCACTATTCAGCTGAATTTATAAATTCAATATTTCGAAGGCATCATTTTTCTGCGGTTGTAGCAATATTATTAACTTTTTTATTTTTATCGATTATAGGGTTGTTGCAAGATATACCTGCGTTTAATCTTCCAGCTGGATCAGTAATTTTATTGTTTTTTTCTATATTATTGTCTGGTACTGCTGCAATAGCCTATTGGTTAAAAAGTTGGTCATTGTTGGTTATAGTATTCTTTTTGTTTGTTGCAGATCAACTATTTAGGAATCAAATAATTGAAATTAGAAGTAAAGCTTACGGACTAAATTATAGCGACAAAAAGAATTGGCCTGTTTACAACCATGATTCAATAGTTGCTTTGAGTTCTATCGAAAGAATGGAAGAAGATAAATTGGAAATGATTAAGACTTTAAACAATTGGAAGTTAAGGCAGGGTGAAAATAAGCCAGTTATGGTGATTATAAATTTTAGTGGCGGAGGAACAAGGGCAACATCATTTGCTTTTAATGTGCTTCAAAAATTAGATAAAGATTTAGGTGGTCAATTGATGCAAAAAACATTTTTAATGACCGGTGCATCTGGTGGAATTTTGGGTGCAGCATATTATAGAGAATTGTATCGAATGCAAATAAATGGAAATGAAATAGATAGATTTAATGAATTATACTCAAGCAATATTTCAGGTGATTTATTGAATCCAATTTTTTCATCTTTGGCAACCAGAGATATATTTTCTCCAGCACAAAAATTTCAGTACGGATCACAGCAATATACAAAAGACCGGGCTTATGCTTTTGAGCAGCAGTTTAATGAAAACACAAATGGCATTTTAAACCACCAGCTAAAAGATTATTTTAAAGAAGAACAAGAAGCAAAAATCCCATTAATCTTTTTTTCTTCAACAATTTCTGCTGATGCCCGTAAAATGATAATCAGCACACAGCCTATTAGTTTTATGATGAGGAATATTCCTGATACTGTTAATGGCATTTTAGGAGATCCGGATGCTATTGATTTTTGTAGTTTTTTCAAAAATCAACAACCCTATAATTTGAAAATGCTTTCAATATTGCGGATAAATGCTACTTTCCCTTATGTTTTACCCAATGTTTCATTGCCAACAAATCCAATTATTGACGTTATGGATGCTGGAATTAGAGACAATTATGGACAAGAAAACTCGATTCGATTTTTACATGTCTTTAAACAATGGATTGCCCAAAATACTGGAGGAGTTTTGTTTATACAAATACGTGATCGTAAAACAAGTGATTGGAATGCTCACCTAAAAGATGATGGATTAACAGGTGTTTTTACAAAGCCATTAAGTGTAATTCATAACAACTGGCTGAAAATTCAAGATTACTATCAAGAAGAGCAAGTAAGTTATGCTGAAAGTCTATTTGATTTCCCTTTTAGAAAATGCATATTTTCTTATGTTCCAACAAAACGAAACCAAGCAGCAGTATTGAATTTTCATCTTACTGCAAAAGAAAAAAATGATATAGTTGCAGCACTAAATTCTAAAGTAAACAAAAAAGCTTTTATAGCCGTTAAGGATGGTCTTCAAAAACAAATGCATTTAAGACTTAAACACCAATCCGATACTATTCCCAAAATTGTAATTACTCAAAAGCACAAATATAATTAAAGGCAATATTAATAAAAGGATTTACATTCTTTTATCAATAAATTCTTTGTGTAAAACAATACTTATAAATGGAGATTTAGAACTTTTTATAACCCATTCAGGTTGTTTTTTTTCTTTATTTTTTTGGATATTTTCTTTAGGTTTTTCAGTAGTATCTATCAAGTTATTCCATTTCATTTGTTTTGAAAATAGGTTGATTTGTTTTTCAACTTCAGGAATATCTTTAGAAGTTATATATGAACCAATCACATGATCTCCTGCTCCTGGTATTGGAACTCTCTTCTTATTGAGTTTTACAGTACCCAACTGGTCAAACATTTGCATCATTGCTGAAACTTTTACAGTTTCATCTTGATGGGTATCATCTTTAAAATAATACAACATTAAGGTTGGTTGAGTAACTTTATTGAAATTATCTTCAATCATTTTTTCATCTAAAGTTTTTTGAACTTCTACCAATGCTTCCAATCTATACCTAGTGGTCCAATAATTTTTCTGTAATGGTGTAGCGGTAGGCCAAGTATTAAAATTGGATTGTTTAACAGCCCTAGCAATTAATAATCCCCATGGTTTATCTAATAAAATAGCAGATGGATTGTTGATTCTGATATTTGGTGAAAGCAATATTAAGCCAGCAATTTCAGGATATTGTTCAGCAGCTAGCATTAAAGCCATTGTGCCACCATTTGATGTACCCATCAAGATCACTTGTTCACCTAATTTTTTCCCAATAGCATAAGCTTCTTTCGCAGATTCCCACATGTTATCTGCAGTCATATTGATTAGTGCATTATCAGATTCTAATCCATGTTCAGATAATCTTGATAAGTATAAATTTGCTCCAATAGATTTTGCGAAATTAGTGTGGACGGGGTTTCCCTCTTCATGGCTACCAGTAAAACCATGTAAATAAACAACGGCGTATTTGGTTTTATTTTTTGATATACTATCATTCCAAACTATGCGTGCTTCATTGTTAGGTTTTACTTTAAATTTTGCTTCATTTTCTGCAATAAAATTTGAAAGATCTACACCTGAATCAAATATCGGTGGTAAAATATCTGAAAATTTGGGATTTTTGGGAGTTGGACCAAATGTATAAATACACCCAATTGCCAATAAAATGAGCATAAATCTATTCATAACTGAAATTTGAAAAATAATATCTAAATTAAATATAATTGCATTCTAAATGGTAAAAAACATGAATCATTTTATAAATTATCTAAAGTGAAGAGATTGTTATTTCTTTTTTAATTGATTTTAGCGGGTCATTTTTTAGCCTTAACTTTGCGTCGCAAATTCGATTTTATTTTTTTATATTAAAAAAGTACAGAAAACATTTGATTTGATATAAGAATAGAATGTGCACATTTGCATCAAATAATTATGGAAATTAGAAACATAGCGATTATCGCACACGTTGACCATGGTAAAACTACTTTGGTAGATAAAATTTTGCATGCTACAAAGGTTTTTCGCGACAACCAAGATACAGGAGATTTGATCATGGATAGTAATGATCTTGAACGTGAAAGAGGTATTACCATTTTCAGTAAAAATGCCTCTGTTACATACAATGGTGTTAAAATTAATGTTATAGATACTCCAGGTCACGCCGATTTTGGTGGTGAAGTTGAACGAGTATTGAAAATGGCAGATGGTGTAATCTTGTTAGTAGATGCTTTTGAAGGCCCTATGCCTCAAACGCGTTTCGTTTTGCAAAAAGCATTGCAACTGAACCTTCGTCCAATGGTTGTTATCAATAAAGTAGATAAGCCGAATTGTCGCCCTGATGAAGTGCACGATTCTGTTTTTGATTTGTTTTTTAACCTTGATGCTACTGAAGCTCAATTGGATTTTCCTACTTTCTATGGTAGCGGAAAAAATGGATGGTTTAATGATAGTTTAACTCCTACTGACAATATTTTTCCATTATTAGATGGTATCATTAAATATGTTCCACCTCCAAGTACTGCAGAAGGACCTCTCCAAATGCAAATTACTTCATTAGATTATTCTACATTCTTAGGTAGAATAGCTATTGGAAAAGTTGCTCGTGGAGTTATCAAAGAAAATATGCCATTTACATTAATGCAAACAGACGGCACCAGCAAAAAAATGAGGGTGAAAGAGTTGTATGTATTTGAAGGAATGGGTAAGAAAAAAGTTGCTGAAGTTATTGCTGGTGATCTTTGTGCTGTTGTAGGTATTGATGATTTCAATATAGGTGATACCATTGCTGATTTTGAATTTCCTGAAGCTTTACCAATTATTAGTGTAGATGAACCTACAATGAACATGGTTTTTGGTATCAATAACTCACCTTTCTATGGTAAAGATGGTAAATTTGTAACTTCTCGTCACTTGAGAGATCGTTTGATGAAAGAGACAGAGAAAAATCTTGCCCTTAGGGTTAATGAAACTGAAGGTGGTGAAGCTTTCTTGGTTTACGGTCGTGGTATTTTGCACTTGGGTGTTTTAATTGAAACCATGCGTAGAGAAGGTTATGAACTAACTGTTGGTCAACCTCAAGTTATTGTAAAAGAAATTGATGGTAAAAAGAGTGAGCCTTTTGAGGTTTTGGTTGTAGATGTTCCTGAAGAATTTGCAAGTAAAGTTATTGACCTTGTTTCTAGAAAAAAAGGCGAAATGCTTGTTATGGAAACCAAAGGAGATATGCAACACTTAGAATTTGATATCCCTTCTCGCGGATTGATAGGTTTGCGTACACAAATGCTTACTGCAACTCAAGGTGAAGCTGTAATGGCACATCGTTTTGCTGAATACAAGCCTTGGAAAGGTCAAATTCCTGGAAGAAACAATGGTGTACTTTTAGCTAAGCAAAATGGTGCAACAACTGGATATTCAATCGATAAATTACAAGATCGCGGTAGTTTCTTTATCGACGCTGGTGAAGAAGTTTATGCTGGACAAGTTATTGGTGAACACATCAAACCAGGTGATTTAGTTGTAAACATCATTGAAGGTAAAAAGTTAACCAACATGCGTGCAAGTGGAACAGACGCTGCTACCAATATCGCTCCTAAAATTCAATTCACTCTTGAAGAATGTATGGAATACATCCAACACGATGAGTGTATAGAAGTTACGCCAAATCATATCAGAATGCGTAAATCTATTTTGAATGAGGATGATAGAAAGAAGGTATCTAAATCAATGAAAGCAGACTAAATTAATTTAGAATTAGGATTTAAGAATTAGGAATAACGGTATATATTTTTTGATTTTATAAATACTTAAATAAAAGAAGTCCCAAACTGCAAAGTTTGGGACTTTCTATTTTTAAACTTATTTCTTCATTTCCTTAATTCCTGGATCCTAATTTCCAATTAAATAACTAATTCTAAGGCACCATCTTTTCATATAATAAATCTGCTTTTCTTTACTATCTTCAACCCCACCAATTGTACCATTTGAAATTTGGTTAGGATATAATTCGCTTAGGTTTTTTTGGGTATAACTGAAAGACATCATCAATCCTCGATTCTTTTTATTCAATAAAGCATATCCGAATCCCAATTCACCGTAAGCCCCCGGTTTGTAAGTATAAATTGTAGGTTGAACAGCCACTAAATTATTTATGATTAATGTGTTTTCAAGCCAGAAAGAAGTTTTTGAAACTGATGTCTCTTCCGGAATATTAATGCCTGCTGATGCAAACACAAATGGTTTTAATCGCTTATTTCCAATGAATTTTCGGGTTTGTACATATATTGGGTATGATTTGAACCGATAATAATCCAAACCACCGCCTACTCCAATCAACCAACCCTTGTAATTTATTCCACCATTCAAACGTATATCCCCAGATGGCTCATAACTCCCCGCTTGTAATCCAAGTTCAGGAACAATCCACCATTTACCCTCTTTTTGTTGTGCATAACTTCCCAACACAAGCATAAACATCAAACATGTTAATACAATTTTTCTTACACCCATCTTTTTACGATTTTTTTAGTTTGATGCTACCAACAATTTTTGGACTTGTTGGCTGCGTATAATTGATCAAATACAATCCATCCGCAGCTGAAACAATTGCCAAACCATTTACTGTAATTACATCATAAGCATCCATTCCAGGAACCACAGCAAGCTGTTTAATTGCCGCTGCATTGGCAGCATCAAATAACTTTAATCCATCCACACCATCACAAATCAATAATGTATTTCCATCTTTTGATAAACCATGTGGATTGGTTAACATATATGATTTTAGCAAAGATGGTTTGGTAATATTACCAATATCCACCACATCCAATTGATTGATATACCCCGCACATTTGGTACCGTTTCTTAATGTTACATACGCATAATTGCCATCACTGATTACAGGATCACATACGCGGGCATGGGCAAAACTGCCTTTCTGAATAGGATTGTCCTTATTTGTAACATCATATATATACATCCCATTCATCGACCCAATAAATAAATTATTGCCAAATGGAAAAATTGTTTCAATATTGAACCCTATAGTAGCTGTTTCTTTTATGTAAACAGGAACTGCAGGAACAGCAGTATTGAATACTTTCATACGCGAATAATCTACCGTATATAATCTATCATTTAACAACGCAAATCTCGCCATACTTCCACCAACTCCATTGCTAATTGTTCCTCCAGAAGTTCCTGATGCACTTGCAAAAGTCATCATCTCCATAGACTTTAATCCCCAACCACCAAAATCTTGATTTATAACCGTTGTATCTACCCGAATCCAATCTGTAATTACTTTTGAAGTGTCGGCACTAAATGCATCATAATATCTATGCGGGAAAACACCATTGATTGCAGTGGTTAATTTTACATCCAGAGGATTGCTAATGTCGATGGCAACTAAATCTGTGTACAAATCAGCGTATAAAATATTCCCGCGAACAGCCAAATCTATACATCCCGGGATATTTACAAATGCTACTTTTTGTGGCGATGCCGGGTTTTTTATGTCAATGATATGTACCCCTTTATCGAGCTCGTTGAGGAAAACATATCCATCTTTGTAAAACATTTTACCGGGTTTAACTAAATCTACCGCTTGTAAATTTTTAATATTTTGCCTTACTTGGTCTTTGGTTCGGTAAACCGGACGATAAAAAGTGTATTTTCTTTCGATGCTGTCTTTCAAACAACCCGCAAAAAATAATATCGCAACAAATAAAAATAGAGGAGCAATTCGTTTCATGAAATTTATTAAGGATTTTTATTGTCAATTTTAGGACAAAATTAGCGTTTAATGTGCTGCTTAGTTAAAACTTTAAAATGGGTTTTAAAAAATAGTTTTAAATTTATAAAAATTTTGAATTATGGTTTTGGTTTTAAAAAAAGGTGCTTCAAAAAAGGAAATTGAGAAAATAGAACTAAAACTGAAAGATAAAGTTGGTGTTGATGTGATGAAGTATTGTGGACTAATTAAACTGAATATTGATGCTTTGACAATTCAAAAGACTTTGAGAGATGAGTGGAAATAGTCTCTTATTAGACACTAACACAGTTTTATATCTATTAGCAGGTGACGAAACTTTAGCTAATTTTTTGAATGGTAAATTTCTTTTCATCTCAGTTATTTCTGAGCTTGAACTTCTTTCTTTCAAAAAATTAACACAAAAAGAAGCAACAACAATTAAAACTTTTTTAAGTGAACTTAAGATTGAAAACATTTCGGAAGAAATAAAAACTCATACAATCAAAATAAGGAAATCAACAAATTTAAAGCTACCAGATGCAATTATAGCAGCAACATCGATTTCACTAAATATTCCATTGGTTACATCAGACAAGCAAATAAGTTCGGTTGAAGGATTGAATGTTATTTTGTACGAAAAGTAGTAAAAATCAAAGTTTAAATTCTAATCTTAAAAGTCTTTTTATTTCTTATTAAATTAAAATCAGCGTTTATTACGCTGCTTACTATTCCGCAAATTCCCCCACAAAACCAAACAATCCACGTACAATATATTGGGCTTCAGTAATCAATGGGTTTAAAGCTTCAAGTCCTAAGTTTGTTCTTAATTGTTTTAGCCTACTCAATTCTTCATTTAGTTTGAATACGTCATGGTTTATCGGTTTAAGGGTTTTTCGAATTTCAGCCATAACTATTTCTCTATCTTCTTGATTTTCAGATGGTTTTGGCAGATTTTTTTTAGATTCATTTATTGATTCTAAAAGATCTAAATCTTTTAGTTGTTCTAATGAACTTGATAGGTTTTCGCTTGTTAAGTTCTCTGGATTAATTTGATGCAAGGCTTTCAACGATACCGAAATTAAATGTTGAATGGTTGCCATAGTTCGTAAATTTGTAAAAATTCAGCTTATGCGGAAGTTTTCTTTTGTTTGTCTTCTTGTATTTTTTCTTTTGGTGCAATCTCAATCAAATGCTCAATGTTCACTTTGCACCAAAACTGCCCAACAATTGGGAACAAAACCGGCTCAAGGTATGAATACCGGTATCATCTACCTTATGTTTGCTCCATTTGGAATAATGGGCTACATCGGTTACCGTTGGTGGAAAAGCAATAAAGAAGAAGAAACCATCAATTAATTGTTACAAACTATTGTGGCTGCCATCGCAATATGGCGGATTTTTAGTTTGTTTGCACATACAAAAATGTACATCTTCTTCTTTTTCAAATTTCACTTTTAAACTTTTAAAAGGTAAACCTTCAATTTGATTGTGCTTTCCATCACAAAAAGGTTGTTTTTCACTTAATCCACAAGTACACCAAGGATATACTTTTTCAGGAACTACACTTACACAAACGGGTTCCATTCCGGCAACTTTTGCTTTTTCCATATTATTTGTTTGATTAGATTGTTTATATTTTTTCGTAATCTGATGCGAACTTATAGAGATTAAACCTGTTTTCGTTCATCAATCTGATTATTTCTAATTTAATTTTTTCTTTTGAGATGTTTTTCATCTTTTTATCGCGCATTAACTGGTAAGCCCTTTCTGCCAACAACCAATATTTTCTGTCGTTTTTGCTGTTTTCATCCAATTTTGTAACAATTGCATCTGCAAGTTCTTTAATCCCCGTTTGCTTGCTGGCAATGGTTTTAATAACAGGTGTTTGAACATTTGAATCGTGCACCAAAAGATGCAAATGATATGCAAATTGATCTGCTTCTGGACGATCTGCCTTATTGATTACAAATACATCGGCAATTTCCATCAATCCGGCCTTCATTGTTTGCACCTCATCGCCTGCTTCAGGAACCAATACTACCACAGTACAATCTGCCAATCCTGCAATTTCTACTTCTGATTGACCAACTCCAACGGTTTCTACAATTACCAAGTCAAAATCCAATCTACACAAAAAGTCAGTAATTTCTATCAATCGCGGGTGTAATCCTCCCAACGAACCTCTGCTAGCAAAGGAACGAATATATACATTTGGATGGGTGTACCAATCGCTCATGCGGATTCTATCGCCCAACAATGCTCCAAAATGAAAGGGAGAAGAAGGATCAACACACAATACAGCCACTTTTTTACCTTGACGTACAAATTCACCAATCAATCCATCAGTAAGCGTGCTTTTTCCGGCACCCGGCGGACCGGTTATACCCACAATTTTGGAAGTTGCAACCATCGGAAGTGCTTCCAAAATTTCGTTTGCACCTTCCGTTTCATTTTCTATAACAGAAATACAACGGGCAATGCTTTTGATGTTGTGGTTTTTTGCTCCAGTATAAAGTTGTTGCCAGTTCATTTATTTTGATAGATTGTAACTAATTTCGGGCGAATGTTTTCCTATACAAATTTAAGGTTTCAAAAGTCGACATTGCTATATGATTGGATAATTCCATCCATAATTGTTTTGATGTGGGGAGGTTTGTTGTGGTCGCGGGCTTTGCTTTCGATAAGTTTTATATTATTTGTGGTGTTGTCTGTTGTTTTTGAAGGTAAAACGAGTATCAAACTTATTAAAGAATCATTTTGGTTAAAAACCATGCTGGCATTGGTTTTGGTATATGCACTCAGCGGTTTTTGGAGTGAAGATAAAGCCCAATGGGTGAAGACGGTTCAAGTGAAATTGCCCTTGTTGTTTATGCCTTTTACGTTGGGGATTTTGGTTAAAATTTCAAAAGAAACCTGCAATAAATTGTTGTATGTTTTTGCAGGGTTGGTGGTGATTTCAACTGGTTGGAGCTACATATTTTATTTTTTTACCGAGAACATTACGCTTACCTATTTGCAAGCAAAGGTTTTGCCGGTGCCGATGTATGATGATCATGTTAGATTTTCGTGGTTGGTGGTTGTGTTATTTGCGATGATATTGGATAGAATTTTTAAAAAATCTGTAATTCAAGAGCGTTGGATATTGGCAGGTTTGTTGGTGTATTTGATAGTGTATTTGCATGTTTTGGCGGCAAAAACTGGCGTATTGGGTTTATATATAGTTTCTGCTATTTTTTTATGGAAACAAGTTTCTGGCAAATTGCGGTTATATGGGTTGATGATTTTACTAATGCTGCCGGTTGTATCATGGTTTCTTTTGCCATCTTTTCAGAGTAGATTGCGTTTTATACTATGGGATTTTCAAAATTACAGCAGAGGAAATTACACCGAAGGTTTATCGGATGCACCCAGAATATTATCCTTTCAAGCGGGTGCAGCTATTGTGAAATCAAATTTTTTGAATGGCGTTGGTTCGGGAGATGTGTTGCAGGAGACTATCGAATGGTATAAAATTCATGCACCTTTTTTAAAACCCTACGAGCAATTGTTGCCATGTAATCAAATCCTAATGTTTGTTTGTAGTGGCGGGGTGTTGATGGGATTAATAGCTTTGGTATTTTTTCTTTCGCCCTTTTGGATAAAAATATTAAAAAATAACTATCTCTGGGTTTCATTTCATGTAGTTGCATTATTTGGATTTATGTATGAAATTGGCCTTGAAGTGCAAAACGGAGTGTTTATTTATATCTTTTTCGGAATCTACATTTATGCAAGTGATATAAATAAAAAAACGTACAAATCTTTGTAAGATTTTGATTATTTTCCGATTTGTATTATCGTTTGAAAATGAATCTACTACGATAATTTCATCTGCAATTTCTTTTATTGAGGCAATACATCTTGCAATTATTTTTCTTCATTAAATGTAATTATAGCAACAGAAAGGAAAATCATTTGAAAAATAATTTTAGATTATTGAAATCAAATTTTAATTTGGTAAATTATTCTATAATAGGTTTAATAGAAATGTAAATTGCGTTTTTATGACAAATTTTATCCCCATTTTTCCATTGGCAATAGTTGTTTATCCGGGTGAAGATTTAAATCTACATATTTTTGAACCCCGATATAAGCAATTGATTAACGATAGTGTAACACAGAAAAAACCATTTGGAATTCCATCTGTAATAAACAACAAACAAGAAGAATTTGGTACTATTGTAGAAATTTTAGAAGTAGTTAAGCAATATGATAATGGTGAAATGGACATTAAAACTAGAGGGATTAGTGTTTTTCAAATAATAGAAACTATTGAAGAAATTCCTGGAAAGTTATACCGAGGTGCAATAGTAGCACATGTTTCAAATACAGAAAATGGAAATCAAGCATTAATGCTCAAGCTAATAGAATTTACTAGGAAAGTGCACGGTTTCTTAGGAGTAAAAAAAGAATTTAAAAAAGAAGATGAATTGTTGAATAGTTTTGATGTTGCACATCATCTTGGATTATCTTTGGAAGAAGAATATGAGTTTTTGAGATTATCTTTTGAATTACAAAGACAGGAATTTCTTAGAAAGCACTTGTTGAGGGTAATGAAAGTGCTACACGAAATGGAGCAATTGAAAGAAAAGATACATCTAAATGGACATTTCAAAAACTTAAGTGGTTTTGATCAAGATTTTAAGATATCGGGGATTTAATTTGGGAAAAAGGAAAAGTTGCTATGATTAGATTGTGCTTAGATTTTGGGAATACAAGGTTAAAATATGCTGTTTTTGAAGAAGATACGATGATTGAAACAAATGTATTGGCAGACGATACAATTGCGTTAATTAATACATTGTTGGACAAATTTCAACCTGTGGCCTCTATATTATCTTCAGTAATCAACCACAATTCAGATATAGAAATTGTTTTGAATGAAAGAACTGCTTTTCACAAATTATCACATCTTACAAAACTTCCTTTTACTGTACCGGTTGGAAAACCCGAAACAATGGGTGCAGATCGTATGGC
>CAMBYC010000037.1 GCA_945871875.1 Sphingobacterium thalpophilum | reverse complement strand
TGTATTTACTTTATGACTTCAAAAATATACTCGAATGTTTCAACATCTAGAGACATATTAAATTCAAATTCAGTTTCTAAATTGGGCTATATTCCTGCTTTAGATGGTTTAAGGGCATTAGCCGTTACAATGGTTATGTTTTTGCATGCTCACTTCTTTCTAGGTAAAAATGGATATATTGGGGTTGATGTTTTTTTCACACTTTCAGGATTTTTGATTACAACACTTTTACTTGAAGAATATCAAAATAAAGGGAAAATAGAAATTGTTTCTTTTTATTTTAGAAGAACCTTAAGACTTTTTCCTGCATTATATATAATGCTTTTTTTTGTGCTTATATATACGTTAATTTCCAATGATGTAGTAGAAAAAAACTCACTTTTTAAAGAAGTTACTGCTTCAGCTTTGTATATTAACAATTTTATCTATGGCATAGGTTGGTGGAAGAAATATGCTCCTATTGCATTAGGGCACACTTGGTCTTTAGCAGTTGAAGAGCAATTTTACTTAGTTTGGCCATGCTTACTATTGTTGGTTTTAAAATTTGGAGGCATTAAACATTTGAGAATTGGGTTATTATCTTTATTTACTCTATTACTAATAAATAAATTATTTGATTTTTATAAGATAGATACATTTTTAAGTTTAGGACTTGTTTTAGGTTGTTTAGTTGCCGTTTTAAGATTTAATGGAAAACTTTCTTTTAACATCCCTCAACAAATAATTATAGTTGCCATATTATTTTTACTAGTGTATGGATTGCTTCCAATCCCTAAAGTTCTCACTGGAATTGCAAATTCATTAATTATACCTTTGGTTATTGAAATTGTTTCTTTGACTATAATTTTAGGATTGGCTGATAGTAAAAATGAAGGTATTCCAAAAAGAATTTTGGGTTCTAATTTTTTCGTTTACATTGGTAAAATATCATATTCACTTTATTTATGGCACAAGCCTGTTTTTGTAGGGTTTCAAAAACTTGCTTTAATATACCATTGGCCCCCTTCTTTAGCATTTATCCTTAAATTTGTTGCCACTTTTTTAATCGCAATTCTCTCATGGGAATTAATTGAAAAAAATATTGTTCAATGGGGAAGAACATTTTTAAAGAAACGTCAAGCTGCAGTAATTTCTAGTTAAGGAATAAATACATAAGTAAAATTGGTATTTAGTTAAAAATTGTAAGATTTTTTTCAAGCTGTTTTTCTAATTCTTAAAATAAATCTGTTTGATTTTTGTTTAATTCTTGAACTTTCCAGCACAATAAATATTGAATTATTTTTGAAAATGTTTGAAAAATATTAAACTCATTTAAAGTATTTTAAGAATATTTTCATCTTAGTTTTTGTACCTTAACAAAATCAATATTTTAAAATCAATGCTTTAGAAAATATTTATTCCTTTAAGCTAAGCTTTAACCCAATTTCCAACATGAAATACTCTCTTATTTTTTTGTTCGTCTGTAATTCAACTATTTTATTTGCACAACAAAATTCTGGACATCAAATTAATAAAAAGACGGTTAAACTTTACGAAAACGCAATTGCAACCGCACAAGAGGGAAATCTCAATCAAGCCATTCAGTTGTTAAACAATGTAATTTCAGCAGACTCACTGTATTTAGAAGCATATTTATCTATTGCAGGAATTTATGGTCAACAAAAAAACTATGCTCTATCTGTAAAAAACTATGAGAAAGCATTAAAAATTGACGAAAACAATTCAAGAGAATATCGCTTGCCTTATTCTATAAATCTCGCAGGGCTGGGTGAATTTGAAAAAGCATTAGAAGCAGTTTCAAATTTTATGACAGACAACAGACTAAATGAATCTAGTATTAAAGCGGCTGGATATAGAAAAAGTACTTATGAATTTGCAATCAATTATAAAAAAACACATCCTAATTTAGGTTATACATTTTCTCCAATCAATTTAGGAGATAGTATAAATTCTATTTTTCCTGAATATTTTCCAAGTTTAACAATTGATGGGAAAGAGTTGATTTTTACTAGGCAAGTTGAATTTAAGAATGAAGATTTTTATGGTGCCGAGAAAAGTAAAATAGAAGGGTGGAAGGGTTCAAAGCCATTAGCTGGCGATATAAACACTCCGCGGAATGAAGGTGCTCAAACCATTTCTGCAGATGGAAAACTTTTGGTTTTTACGAGTTGTGATGCACCAGATGGATTTGGAGGTTGCGACTTGTATTATTCTTTACTCACCAGAAAAGGTTGGAGTCAACCTTATAATATAGGCGATGTTGTAAATTCGGAGTTTTGGGAATCACAACCAGCTATTGCTCCAGATGTTAGATCATTATTTTTTGCAAGTAGAAGACCTGGTGGCTTCGGCGGTAGTGATATATACGTTAGTTACAGAATGCCAGATGGTTCTTGGGGAGAACCACTTAATATGGGACCAGAAATGAATACAGCTTTAGATGAAACGTCGCCATTTATTCATGCAGACAATCAATCACTCTATTTTGCATCAGCCGGATTGCCAGGATATGGAAAATTAGATCTTTTTGTGGTGCGGAAAGACAGCACCGGCCACTGGGGAAAGCCCGAAAATTTGGGATTCCCTATTAATACAATTGAAGATGAAGCCACTTTATGCATATCTTCAGATGGTATAACTGCTTATTATTCAAGCAATAGATCAGATTCAAGAGGCAGCTTAGACATTTATACATTTACACTACGAGAAGATGTAAGACCAATAAAAACGCTTTGGGTAAAAGGGAAAGTTTTTGATAGCAAAACGAATATCGGCTTGCCAAGTTCTATTGAATTGAAAGACATCAAAACCAATCAACGGCTTTCAAAAATACAAACCGATGAAGAAGGAAATTATCTCGTAACCCTACCTCTTGGAAAAGATTATGCCTTTAATGTAAATAGAAAGAGCTATTTAATGTATTCAGAAAATTTCCCCTTTTCAACTAAAACACCAGACAGTACTTATCTAATTAATATTCCCTTGCAGCCAATAGATACTGGGGCAAGCATCGTTTTAAAAAACATTTTCTTTGAAACAGGAAAATACACACTTCAACAAGTTTCTGCAGCTGAATTGGATAATCTTGCCGATTTGCTTAAAGAAAATCCTTCAGTAAATATCCAAATCAATGGTTTTACTGATAACCAGGGCAAACCAATTGAAAATATGATTTTATCAGAAAATCGAGCAAAAGCGGTAGTAAAATATCTTATACAAAAAGGGATTGAGGCTTCAAGACTAACATCCAAGGGGTATGGAGATACACGACCAATTGCTGATAATAACACCGAAATTGGGCGGGCAAAAAACAGAAGAACATCGATGAAAGTAACGAGAAAATAAACTTTTAGGATGGTATTTTTACGACAATGAATACCATTCCAGAAGATACTTTATATGCAATTGCTCTAAACCATGTTCCACAAGTAGGTTCAATCCATTCCAAAATATTGCTAGAGTATTTTGGATCTGCAAAAAAGGTATTTGAAGCATCTGTTTCCAAATTGGAAAAAGTTCAAGGTATTGGAAGGATACGTGCAGGTAATATTCGATTTTTTAAAGATTTTAAAAAAGCAGAACAAGAAATCCGTTTTATTACTAAATATGGCATTAGACCAATTCCATTTCACCACCCCGATTATCCGCAAAGACTCCTCAATTGTGCAGATCCACCAACAATATTATTTTACAAAGGCAATGCAGATCTTAATAACCAACGGATAGTTAGCGTAATAGGTACCCGACATCATACAGAATATGCTCGTCAGCTCATTAATTCTTGCATGGAGCATTGGAAAAATGAAAAAATATTAATTGTAAGTGGTTTGGCTTATGGCGTTGATGCTCAAGCACATAAGCTATCGTTAGCCAATAATTTACCCACAATCGGCATTTTGGCACACGGCCTTGATAGAATTTATCCTCCCTTACACCAACAATTGGCAAAAGATATGCTAGATAATGGCGGTTTGCTTACGGAATTTCCTAGCGGAACCCAACCAGATAAACAAAATTTTCCCAAACGAAACAGAATAGTGGCTGGAATGGCTGATGCTGTAGTAGTTATAGAAACCGGATTGCAAGGTGGCAGCATTATAACTGCCGATTTAGCCAATGATTATAGTCGTGAAGTTTTTGCTTTCCCTGGTAAAATTTACGACGAAAAAAGTGAAGGTTGCAATTGGCTTATTAAAGAGAACAAGGCAAACTTAATATCTCATCCAAAAGATTTATTGCTAGGTATGAATTGGCTCAGCAATAGTAGCCATAAGAAAGAAACAATTATTCCCAACAGAGATTTAGAGCCAAATGAGAAAATAGTTATTGCATTATTGCAAGTGCATGAATCGCTTCAAATAGATGAATTACAAATTAGGAGCAAGCTCAATCAAGGAGATTTTGCCACCTGTTTGTTAAAACTTGAGATGGATAATATTATAAAAACATTACCTGGAAAGCGATTTGCTTTACAGTTTAAACAATCATAGCAGCCATTTTTTTTAAAATTTACACAAACCCTTTATCTTTGCGCATGGAAAGTACAACTAACATACCCCAACATGCATTTCCCCAAAAGTTTTTTGGAGAAGGTTTAACTTTTGACGACGTATTATTGGTTCCTGCTTACTCGGAAATACTACCCAAAACGGTACGCATCGTTTCCAAATTAACCAAAAATTTATCTATAAATATACCGTTCATCTCTTCTGCAATGGATACGGTTACTGAAGCACAATTGGCAATTGCACTTGCAAGAGAAGGCGGCGTTGGCATTTTACATAAAAATATGTCAATTGAAAGACAGGCAGAACAAGTGCGGAAAGTAAAAAGAAGTGAAAGCGGGTTAATTATAGATCCTTTTACATTAAGTCCGGATGCAACTGTTGCAGATGCATTGCGTATGATGAAAGAAAATAAAATTGGTGGAATTCCGGTTGTGGATCAAAATCATACTTTGGTGGGTATTGTTACCAATCGTGATTTGCGTTTTGAGTCGGTTTTTTCTAAAAAGATTAGTGAGGTGATGACATCAGAACACCTTATTACAGCACCGGAAGGTACAGATCTTGCCAAAGCTGAAAAAATTCTCCAAAAGTTTAAGATTGAAAAACTCCCTGTAGTAAACCCAACTGGTAAATTAATTGGGTTGATTACTTATCGTGATATTTTGCAGTTACAGAGTTGTCCGAATGCTGTAAAAGATGGATACGGGCGTTTATTGGTTGGTGCGGCATTGGGGATTACAGGTGATATGTTAGATCGGGCGAGTGCATTGATGCAAATTGGGGTAGATGTTGTATGTTTAGACAGTGCCCATGGACATTCAAAAGGGGTGATAGATGCGTTGAAAAAGGTGAAACAATCGTTTCCATCTTTACAAATTATTGCAGGAAATGTTGCTACATCAGCTGGTGCAAAAGCATTAGCCGATGCAGGTGCAGATGCGGTTAAAGTGGGCATCGGGCCCGGTTCTATTTGCACAACCCGAATTGTTGCCGGCACAGGCGTTCCTCAAATTACTGCAATAATGGAAGCTGCTGCTGCATTAAAAAACACAGGAATTCCTGTAATTGCTGATGGTGGAATTAGATATACTGGAGACGTTGTGAAAGCATTGGCTGCGGGAGCAAGTTCTGTAATGATGGGTTCTGTGTTTGCTGGGGTAGAAGAAAGTCCAGGAGAAACCATTATCTATGAAGGAAGAAAATTTAAACAATACCGCGGAATGGGTTCAATTGGAGCGATGCAAAAAGGCAGTAGCGACAGGTATTTCCAAGAAGCAGAGGAAGATACAAAGAAATTGGTTCCAGAAGGAATTGAAGGAAGGGTAGCTTATAAGGGATTGTTAAATGAGGTAATTGCACAATATACTGGAGGTTTGAGAGCTGGAATGGGTTATTGTGGTTCTGCAGATATCACAGCTTTGCAAAATGAATCACAATTCATTAAAATTACCAATGCTGGAATGAAAGAATCTCACGCACACGATGTGTTCATTACCAAAGAATCTCCAAATTATAGTAGATAAAGCTATTAATTATTAATTTAGAATTTAGAATCAGGGGTAAATTATTTTTGATTGATAATCAATTTCTTATATATAATTCATTTTAATAAACTTAGAATTGTAAAAAAATGAAAAGGTTAGTATTGGTGTTGTTGATTGTATTTCCTTTGCTGCTAAATGCCGCAGATTCTTGTTCACTGCGCATCAGCATAATAACTTGCTCTCCTGGTTTAGAATTGTATTCAATATTTGGACATAGTGCTATCAGAATAACAGATTCACTTACAGAAACCGATATTGTTTACAATTATGGCACTTTTGATGTTAGTGACCCTGATTTCTATATCAAATTTTTGAAAGGAAAGATGAATTATTTTCTTTCTCAACAAGATTTTAGAAATTTTACATATTCGTATTATTTTGAACAACGGGGTGTTTCTGAACAAATACTTCATTTGAGTTGTGAAGAGAAACACCGTTTTCAACAATTTATTTTTCACAATTTGGAGGGAAACAATGTTTTTTATAAATACGATTTTTTCTACGACAATTGTACAACCCGACTTCGAGATTTGGTTGAAAAATTGACCAATAAATCTTATTCTACAGGAGAAATTCCACAAGCAACACATCTTAGTTTTAGATCTGCTTTACATTATTATTTAGACAAAGGAAATATGCCTTGGAGTAAACTAGGGATCGACATACTTTTGGGGATTTCATCAGACAAAGAAATGACCACACGAGAAGCGATGTTTCTTCCTGATTTTCTTGAATCATCAATTGACCATGCCAATTACAATAAACTTCCCTTAGTAAAAGAAAAAGCTATAATTCTTAAGCAAATGTTGCCAACTGGTAATTCAGAAATGTATATTCCATTAATCATTTTTTCGGTTTTTGCAGTTTTTATTTTTGTAATAGGGCTTTTGAAAAATAAATTATTTAAAACCTTAACTTCCATTTTTGATTACATTTTATTTTTTTCCATTGGATTGCTGGGGTCAGTTTTGCTATTTATGTGGTTTGGAACAGACCACACTGTGATGGGAAAAAATTTAAATTTACTTTGGGCGTGGCCAATAAATCTGCCAATCATATTTTTTATGCACAAAAAAAATAATTTTATAAAAAAATATTTTTTAGTGCATGCCATTTTGTTATTTGTAATTCTTTTGTTTTGGATGGGGTTACCACAATCATTAAATCCGGCTTTAATTCCAATTGTATTGATTGCAAGTTGGAGAAGTTGGAATATATATATAAGATGAGTCAATACAAAAACTTTAATTATTACGGCACTTCAATTTCATACAAAGTAATTGGGAAAGGATTGCCTTTTTTATTGTTGCATGGCTTTGGAGAGGATGGTTCTGTTTTATATGAGATGGCAACCGCACTTGAAAATGATGCATGTTTTATTATTCCCGATTTACCGGGAAGTGGTTTATCCGCTGGTGCAATTTCATTACACAAAGAATGGACGATGGATGATTTCGCCTCAGCAATGTTGGCTTTAATCAACAATGAAAATATAGATCAATTTATAATGGCTGGTCATAGTATGGGAGGATATATCACCCTTGCAATGGCAGAAAAACATCCTGAAAGGCTTTTAGGATTTGGACTTATCCATTCTACGGCTTATGCAGATGATGAAGAAAGAAAAAAGAATAGATTAAAATCTGTTGCATTTATAGAAAAATTTGGATCTGCAAAATATATAGCTCAAACTACACCCAATCTTTTTGGAGATAAATTTAGGGCTGATTACCCTAATGAGGTAGCCAACCATGTTGCAAAATATAGTGTCTTTACTAAAGAAGCATTAAAAGCATATTGCATTGGAATGATGAACAGACCAGACAGAAGCTTTATCCTTAGTAAATTTAAAAATCCTATATTTTTTATTATTGGAGATGAAGATAAAGCAGTAAATTTAGAGGAGAGTCTGAAGCAATGTCATCTTCCTTTGGAAAGCCATATTACTATATTTGAAAAAACTGGTCATATAGGAATGTTGGAGCAACCTACAGGAATTGTTGATTCAGTAAATGAATATCTTATATCCTTAAAATCCAACTAATTGAAAAGGAAATTATCAATAACGTTATTGTTCTTATCCATCTTTTTTGTTGCAGAAGCTAAACATATTGCTGGTGGAGAGATGTCTTATAAGTATCTAGGACCAGGTACGGGCACCAATTTAAGGTATCAAATCACCCTAAAATTATACCGAGATTGTTTTGCTCCTAATGATGCAGCTCGACTAGACGATGCTGCCGCAATTACCATTTTTGAAAACGGTAGGGCAGTTACTACCTTAAATGTGAGAATGGCTAAAATGGATGTAGTTAGCTTATCCAATCCTGGACCATGTATCGATAATCCTCCGCAGGTTTGTTATGAAATTGGCTATTATTATCAAGATGTTGAATTGCCTTTATCGGTGGATGGATATTCAATTGCTTATCAACGTTGTTGTAGAATTGATAATATTGCAAATATTGTAGGTTCAATAAATGCTGGCAGCACCTACATGGCATCAATTCCTGGAACTAAAATTTTGGTAGATGCTCCGGTAAACAGTAGTCCAGTTTTTAATACGATGGATACCGTTTTAATATGTGAGAACAATCCTTTTATTTTTAATTTTAGTGCTACAGATGTAGATGGCGATCAATTGGAATATACTTTCCAAGATGCATACGGCGGTGCTAGTAGTGCAATGCCTAGACCAACCGCGTCTACTGCTCCTCCTTATTCAAGCCTTTTGTATAATTTCAACTTTTCTGCAACAGCTCCAATGGGAAATGGAGTAAGTATCAATGCAAATACAGGGTGGGTTAGTGGAATTGCTCCAACTGCAGGAATTTATGTTATTACCGTAGTAGTAATAGAAAGGCGAAGGGGCGTAATTATCAATTTGCACCGTAAAGATTTACACCTTAAAGTTGCAGCTTGTTCTATTGCTGCAGCAGATCTTAATCCTCAATATATTACTTGCGATGGTTTTGAATTGACTTTCCAAAATCTAAACGTTAGCAATCTCATTAAATCTTATTTCTGGGATTTTGGAATACCTGGTAATGTTGATACAACTTCTTTAGATAGACCTACTTTTAAATTCCCTGATACCGGGCAATATAAAGTGATGCTAATTACCAATCGTGGACAAGAATGTTCGGATACTGCTTTTACAGTTGCTAAAATTTATCCTGGCTTCTTCCCAAATTTCACGGCAGACAATAGTTGTAAAAATGCACCTATGCAATTTTACGATAAGAGTACAACAAATTATGGAACGGTTAATTCATGGAAATGGTATTTTGGATACCCTAATATAAACCCAGATACCTCAAGACTTAAAAATCCACAATATACTTATCCTCAATTGAATACGTATAATGTCCAACTTATTGTGGGAAATAGTAAAGGATGTATTGATACCATAGAAAACCAAGTAATTGTGCTAGACAAACCTACCTTAATGGTTTCAAACGATACGTTAATTTGTGATATTGATACTTTACAACTCCATGCAAGTGGAAATGGAACATTTACTTGGACACCCAATTACATGATCAATAACATCAATTCGCCAGATCCTTTAGTCAGTCCTGATGTTCCTACAATGTACTATGTAACCCTTACATCTGCCCCAGGATGTTTTAATAGAGATAGTGTTTTTGTGAATGTTAAGCAGTTTGTATCCATCTTTGCAGGAAATGATACTACAATATGTTTAACAGATTCGGTTCGATTAAACACAATTAGTGATGCAACATCGTACGTTTGGACACCAACAGCGAGTTTCAACTCTTCAACCATCAAAAGACCATCTGTAAAACCTAATGGAACAACGACTTATTCGGTAGTAGCAAATATTGGTAAATGTCAAGATACTGATCAAATTACCATTTTTACGGTACCATATCCAAAAGTTAATATCAATGAAGATACGGTTTTGTGTTTTGGTGATGCAACAGAACTTCTAGCCTCAGGAGGCACTCAATATCTTTGGATGCCAGCTGCCGGCTTAAACAACAACAGAATTGCCAATCCAATTGCAGCACCCAAATATACAACCAAATATAAAGTAGCTGTTTTTGACCCAACTGGTTGTCCTAAACCAGCCTATGATTCTGTTTTGGTAAGAGTAGTTCCCAAAGTAATCGCATTTGCAGGAAAAGATACTGCTGTTGTGATTAACCAGCCTTTACAGTTGAATGCTTCAGGAGGCAATTTTTACCAGTGGTTTCCATCACTTGGACTTTCTGACCCTAATATTAGTAACCCTATTGCTACATTGTCATCTGATTATAGCTACTATTTAAGGGTTAGTACGCCCGAGGGTTGTGCAGCAGTTGACACCATAAATATCCATGTTTTTCAAACCAATCCAGATATTTTTGTGCCTACAGCTTTCACACCAAATAACGATAAATTAAACGATTTTTTAGTTCCATTACCTGTAGGAATTGAACAATTTGATTTTTTCAAGGTGTATAATCGTTTTGGCCAGTTGATTTTTTCTACCACTGAAACTGGCAAAGGGTGGGATGGAAAAATTGAAGGAAAAGAACAAAGTACTGCAACTTTTGTTTGGTATGTTCAAGGAACCGACTATACCGGCAAAAAAATATTTAAAAAAGGAACTTCTACATTAATTAAATAAAAGTTTTATAGTGCAAAAGACAGTTTTTATTACAGGAGCTACTTCCGGATTTGGAAAAGCTATGGCAGTTAAATTTGCCCAAAACGGCTACAACTGTATCATTACAGGTAGAAGAAATCAAAAGTTAGAAGATTTAAAAGCCGCATTGGAGTTAGAGTATAAAATTCTTGTGTTTCCACTTTGCTTTGACGTTATGAATCGTGATGCTGTAAATCAAGCAATTACAAGTTTGCCTGCTGAGTGGAAAAATATTGATGTATTGATAAACAACGCTGGTTTGGCATTGGGAAGAGATTATTTTGAAGATGCCAATTTGGATGATTGGGAAACTATGATTGATACTAACATCAAAGGATTAATTTATGTAAGCAAGGCTGTTGCACCTTTTATGGTTGAACGAAAATCAGGACATATCATTAACATAGGCTCTATTGCAGGAAAAGAAGTGTATGAAAAAGGTAATGTGTATTGTGCTACAAAAGCTGCGGTTGATGCATTGTCTCAATCTATGCGTATAGACATGTTAAAACATGGAATTAAAGTCACTGGAATTCACCCTGGTGCTGCAGAAACTGAGTTTTCTATGGTTCGTTTTAATGGGGATGAATCAACCGCAAAATCGGTTTATGCAGGAATTGAACCACTTGTTGCAGAAAATATTGCAGAAATTACTTATTACTGTACTACTTTACCCCCTCATGTATGTATCAACGACTTAGTTGTAACCTGCACCCAGCAAGCAAACTCTTTTTATTACAATAGGAAATAAATTGGAAATATTTGTTTTGGTACACTCAACCTATTAGCTAATAGGATAATATGATTTTTTAGATTGGGTTTAGCCCAATAATTACATTGTCTACTATAATATGTAAACTGGGTTTAAGTGATATTATATCTTTAAAAAAAGGATATAACTCAAATAGATTAATCTTTAGCTGTTGAGATGTACAAAAGAATTGACCCAAAAGTATAATTGATTCTAAAATGGGTCTTCTTTAAAATGAATTTTCTATAATAAAAATAGGTTGTATACTAAAGTAAACAACCTATTTTTATATGTAGAATGATATTAAGATTTTCTTAATATACTTTACGATTAATTAATTATACTGCAGAAACAGCTTGAACAGCTTTAGTTAATGAGCTCTTAATATTTGCTGCTTTATTTTTATGAATAATTCCGCGCTTTACCAATTTATCTACTTGACTGATTACATTTGGCAATTGCTCAGCAGCCTCAGCACCTTTCAAAACCTTAAGGTCGCGAATGGCGTTACGGGTGGTTTTACCATAATATCTATTGCTGGTGCGGCGTTTTGCTGCTTGACGTACATCTTTCTTGGTTGCCTTATGATTTGCCATACTTCTATCTTAAAATTAAATTCGGAGGGCGAAGTTAACTATTAATTCGGATTTTCAAAAATGTTTTTTAAAATTTAGAAATCAATTATCTTTTTAAAAAATCATTAGAAAGATTACAACGTTAGTTCATTAAATTTTTCTTTCGTTAAATTTTAATTTTATTGAATTTTTAATCAATTAATTTTAACAACTAACCCTAATTGTAACGATATTTGCATGCCATGAAGGATTTTTCATACATTACAAGTGCGCACCCGGCTTACATTGAAAGCCTGTATGCAGATTTTTTAAAAAACCAGGACTTCGTAGACCCTGAGTTGAAGAAATTTTTTGAAGGTTTTGATTTTGCAATGTCTTTTGCTCCAAATTCGTCTTCTATTGCAAATTTCCCTTCTAACAACCAATCTGCCCCAAGTAATATCGCTAAAGAACTAAGCGTTTACAGATTGATTTTGGGCTACAGAAATAAAGGGCATCTCCTTGCAGATACCAACCCTATCCGTAAAAGAAAAGACCGTGGTGCAAACCTTGAATTGTCTTTCTTTGGGTTAGACGATAAGGATTTGGATAACAATTTCTTCGCAGGAAACCACATTGGATTGGGTGTTGCATCATTAAAAAATATCCTTGCTCAATTGCAACGTTCTTATGCCCATCACGTTGGAATCGAGTTTAAATACATTTCTGATCAACAAAAAGTAGAGTTCTTAACCAAAGAAATGGAAGTTGGTTTTAACCAACCATTTGATTTGGACAAGAAAAAGCGCATCCTTGAAAAACTGAACCAAGGTGTAATATTTGAAAAGTTTTTACACACAAAATACATTGGACAAAAGAGATTTTCTCTTGAAGGTGGCGAAACTACCATCGCAGCATTAGACGCCATCATTAATTTATCTGCAAACTTGGGTGTTAAAGAGGTAGTAATTGGTATGGCTCACCGCGGCCGTTTAAATATCCTAGCTAATATCTTGGGCAAAACTTACGAACAAATTTTTAGTGAGTTTGAAGGTACTGCAATATTAGACCAAACTATGGGTAGCGGTGACGTTAAATACCACATGGGTTATGGATCTGAACTCACAACTACAGAAAATAAAACCATTCATCTAAAATTGATGCCTAATCCTTCGCATTTGGAAGCCGTAAACCCTGTTGTGGTTGGTTTCGCTCGTGCTAAAGCTGACGTTTTGTTCAATAGCAATTACGATGAAATTCTTCCAATTTTAATACATGGTGATGCCTCAGTTGCAGGACAAGGCATTGTTTACGAAGTTTTGCAAATGAGTAAGTTGCGTGGGTATTCTACCGGCGGAACCATACATTTTGTTATCAATAACCAAATTGGATTTACAACTGATTTTGAAGATGCTCGTTCTTCTGATTATTGTACTTCCCTCGCTGCAATTGTTCAAGCTCCAGTGTTACACGTAAATGGGGACGACCCCGAAGCGGTTGTTCGTTGCGTTGAAATTGCAGTTCGATATCGCCAGACCTTCAACGCTGATGTGTTTATTGATATGGTTTGTTACCGCAAACATGGCCATAACGAAGGCGATGATCCCAAATTTACACAACCTCAATTGTATTCGCTAATCGAAAAGCACCCTAACCCTCGGGAAGTTTATGCCCAATTCCTCATCGAAAACGGCGAAGCGGATGCTAAAGATATGGTTCAGGATATGGAAAAGAAATTCTGGGGAGATTTACAAGAGAGATTAGATGAAATCAAACAACACCCACTTCCTTACCAATACCAAGCACCCGAGTTGGCTTGGAATAATCTAAGAAAAGCTGTTCCTCAAGATTTTGAAACCTCTTTTCCTACAGCTATTTCTACTGATAATTTTAATGCTGTTTTTAATGCAATAATGACTTGGCCTGCAGATTTCAAACCATTAAAAAAGGTTGAAAAATTGCTTCAAGATAAAATCAAACTCCATACAGAAGAAAAGAAAATTGATTGGGCTACAGCCGAATTGATGGCTTACGGATCATTGTTGCTCGATGGAAAAGATGTTCGTTTGAGTGGACAGGACGTAAAGAGAGGTACATTCTCTCATCGTCACGCTGTTTTGATGGACGAAATTTCTGATAAAGAATATTGCAGACTTAGCAATATTCCTGGTGCTGAGGGGCAATTTAGAATTTTTAATTCTTTGTTGAGTGAATACGGCGTTTTAGGTTTTGAATATGGTTATTCTTTAGCCAATCCTAATGCTTTAGTAATTTGGGAAGCTCAATTTGGTGATTTTAGTAATGGTGCTCAAACTATTATTGACCAATTTATTTGTAGTGCAGAACAAAAGTGGAACCGTATGAACGGTGTTACCATGTTGTTGCCTCACGGATATGAAGGTCAAGGTCCAGAACATAGTAGTGCAAGATTAGAGCGTTATCTTCAACTTTGTGCTGAATTGAACATAATTGTTACAAATATTACTACTTCTGCTAATTTCTTCCATTTAATGCGTCGCCAAATGAGTTTTCCTTTTAGAAAACCTTTGGTGAATTTTTCACCTAAAGCAAATTTACGTTTGCCAGCAACTTATTCAAAAGTTGAAGAATTTACAGATGGTAAATTCCTTGAAGTTATGGATGATGATAACGCATCAAATCCTGAACAAATTAAAAAAGTATTATTTTGCAGTGGTAAAATTTATTTTGATTTGTTGAATTATCAGCAAAGTCAAAATAGAAATGATGTTGCAATTGTAAGGGTTGAACAATTGTATCCTTTGCCGGTTAAACAGTTGGAAAACCTTGCTAGTAAATATGTAAATGCAGCGTGGCGTTGGGTTCAAGAAGAATCTTTAAATATGGGTGCGGCTTCATTTTTATTGATGAACCTCAAAACTGTTCCATTTACAATCATTGGTAGACAACCAAGTGCTTCTACAGCAACTGGGTATTTAAAAATGCACGTAAAAGAACAAGCTGAAATTGTTGCTGTTGCTTTTGCAGAATAAATAATTAATATTTTACAAAAGCTACAGATTAGTTCAAATTGTTGACCTTTGTATTTTAGAATAAAGATATTATGATAGATATTAAAGTTCCTGCGATAGGAGAATCAATCAGCGAAGTTACCTTAGTAAAATGGTTAAAGAAAGACGGTGAATGGGTAGAGCGAGATGAAATTGTTGCCGAATTGGAAAGTGAGAAAGCAACCTTTGAAATCAACGCAGAACAAGCCGGTATTTTGAAAACTGTTGCCGTTGAAGGCGATACTTTAAAAATTGGTGATTTGGCTTGTCAAATTGATGAGACTGCAATCGCTCCAGAAAAGCCTGCTCAAGCAGCTAAAGAAGCTGTAAAACCGGCTACTGTTCAATCTGCAGCAGCCCCAACCGCAGTTCTTGATGTTAAAGCATCTCCAGTTGCAGCAGCAATCATCGCAGATAAAAATGTAGATTCTAAATCCCTAGTTCCTTCTGGTTCTAATGGTAAAATCCTAAAACAAGATGTTCTTGAAGCTTTAGCTAATCCTGGTAGAATGCCTGGTCATGAGGCGTTCTCTCGTGAAAAGCGTCGCGAAAAAATGAGTAACCTCCGCAAAACGGTTTCTCGCAGATTGGTTGAAGCTAAAAACTCAACTGCGATGCTTACCACTTTTAATGAAGTGGATATGACCCGCATCATGGAAATCCGTGCTGCTTACAAAGATAAATTCAAAGAAAAATTAGGTGTAAACCTTGGCTTTATGAGCTTCTTTACCAAAGCTTGTTGCTTCGCACTTCAAGAATGGCCTGCAGTTAACGCTTATATCGATGGTGAAGAACTCGTTTACCACAACTATTGCGATATATCAATCGCCGTTTCTGCCCCTAAAGGACTTGTTGTTCCTGTAATCAGAAACGCTGAAAGCCTTAGTATGGCTGGAATTGAAAAGAAAGTTAGCGAATTGGCACTAAAAGCCCGCGACAATAAACTCACATTGGAAGAAATGCAAGGTGGAACCTTCACCATCACCAATGGTGGCGTGTTTGGCTCTTTAATGAGTACGCCAATCATCAATATCCCCCAAGCAGCAATCCTTGGAATGCATAAAATTCAAGAAAGACCAGTGGTTATTAAAGGTCAAATTGTTGCCAGACCAATGATGTACCTCGCACTAAGCTACGACCACCGCCTAATCGATGGTAGAGAAAGTGTTAGTTTCCTTGTTAGGGTAAAAGAATTGTTAGAAAACCCAGAACTTTTATTGTTCGGAAAAGATCCAGTAAAAGCACTTCTAGAATTATAATTTGAACGGAAGATATTTTTCTCATCTCAACACCGCCGGTGAATTGATTACTCAATTTACCGGTGGTTTGCCTTTTAATCTCTATCTAAAGCAATTCTTTGCAGCACATAAAAAATATGGCTCAAAAGATAGACGACAAATTACCTCTCTTTGTTACCATTATTTTAGAGTTGGTAATGCATTAATATCTAGTGATCTTAAGAATAAAATAATCGCTTCAAGGTTTTTGATTGCTACTGAACCTGATGATTTTATCTCCGCCTTAAAACCTGATTGGGCAGATTTTATCAGCAATAGATCTTTACACGACAAATGTAAATTTCTCGCTAGTGTTGATATTTTTGTGAAATTGGATGTACTCTTCCCACTTCCTCAACATCTTAGCGAGGATATTACAACCGATAAAGAATATTTTCTACTTTCACATTTGCAACAGCCTGATGTTTTTCTTCGGATTAGACCCAATCAAAATGAAAAGGTAATTGCCAAGTTGAAACAAGCTGAAATTCCTTACAGCATTGAAAACCAAACAATTACTATTTCTCCTAATTCCTCGATAAATACTATTTTTGAAAGCGATAAACTGGTTGTTGTGCAAGATTTAAGCTCGCAACGTACCGGAGAATTCATCCGCGAAGCTTTATCACAACTCAATAAATTAAAAGATCGAATTGATGTTTGGGATTGTTGCGCCGCAAGTGGTGGAAAATCTCTTTTGGCGTTTGATATCAATCCCGCTATTCAACTTTCAGTAAGTGATAGCCGAAAATCAGTTTTATTTAATCTTCAAAAAAGATTTGCAGCCGCAGGTATTGCAAGATTTGATTCTTTTGTTGCAGATTTAACTAAGCCAATTCATCTTCCTCAACCTTTTCCATTAATAATTGCTGATGTGCCTTGCAGCGGATCGGGAACCTGGGGCAGAAATCCAGAAGAGCTTCATCATTTCTCTTTGGAAAAACTGAATGACTTCGCTTCGCTCCAAAAAAATATCTTAACAAATGTTTTGCCTAACCTCAAAGTGGGCGGAATCTTGGTATATATCACCTGCTCGGTTTATAAAGCTGAAAATGAGGATATTGTACAATGGCTACAAGAAAATCACAAGATGAAACTCCTTAAAATGGAAAACATTGAAGGTTATCAACAAAAAGCCGATACTATGTTTGTTGCACTTTTATCAACTACTTAATTCAAATACCTCTTGCATCTGTACTGAAACAATTTTCCAATCATATTTTTCTGCAATCATTGCTGTTGCATTTTGTACAATTTCATCTTTTAACCTTACATCTTTCATCAACAATTCAATTTTCTCGGCTATATCTTTTGGATCTTGAACCTTACAAAATAATCCAGTTGGCTTTTTATTTGGCTGCTGAAATGGATCAAAAAGACAATCTGGTGTTCCACCAACTGCCGTTCCTATAACAGGAATACCCGCTGCCATTGCTTCCAAAAATGCCAATCCGAAGCCTTCAGACAATGATGGTCTGATAAATACATCGGAAACTTTAAGGTAATAGGGTAGGGTATCGTGTAAAATATGACCTAAAAAGTAAACACTATTGGTTAAATCTTGTGCTTCTGTAAACAATTTCAATTGCTCCCTATCCGGGCCATCCCCAAGTATTATAAATTTATAATTATTAGGTAGATGTTTTAACGAAAGTATAACATCTAAAATTCCGTTTTTCTTTACCAAACGTGATGAGGTTACAATGAAAACATCATTTTGATCAATTTGTAATTTGTATTTGATTTTTTGTAGTTGCAATGGTTCTGGTTCTGCTACAAACAGATTTCTGTCAACCCCATTGGGTATAACTTGAATGTTTTTGCATCCATTCATTGTTTTGGCAAAGTCTGAAAGAAAATTTGAAACCGTTACAATACAATCTGCTTTTTTAAAAATTTGTACAAACAATGGATAAACCCGCCTAACCCTTTGCTTGATGTGTTCAATTGGATCGCCCTCTTGCAAGTTCAATACAAAATAGCTTTTCGGAAAAATAGTTTTATAAAACATTGCACCAAAACCGGCATAATTTGCCATTACAGACCAAATAATTTCGTATTTGTTGCTGATATTCAGTTGTATGGCTTTGATAACAGATAAAAATGGAAATAGATATTTATTCAACAACAATGGAAACCTCGATAACTCACTTAAATCTGGTTTATTTTTCCCAAATCCTATTCTATAAACAGTTATATTTCCCATTTTTTCAACTTTTGGAAGTTGATTGTTGGAACGCCAAGTAATCATATCAAATTGATATTCATTATTGGTTATTCTATCAGTGATTTCTTTCACTGCAATTTCTGCTCCTCCAATTAAATCGGGGAAATAAGCAAGTGAGAAAATAAGCACACGCTTTTGCATATCAATCGGTTTCTGAAAATGTAAAACTATATCAAATGAAGTTGATAAGTTGTAAACAGTGAGGTTTATTTAACTAGTCGAATGGTTTGTGCAAAAGGACCAACCATTACCCTTAAGTTGTAAATGCCTTTGGGTAAATAATTCATGCTAGAAAGTGAAATTGAATAGATCTGATTTAAAGCCGCTGCATTTGAATAAGTGTAAAGACTTCTTCCAATCATGTCGGTAATTTGCAATTGTAAGTTTCCTGTTGTTGGTGCTTTTACCAATACAATCGGATTGTAAACAACCGGATTGGGGGAAATCGAAACCCAATTGTTTTGCAATTGCTTTTCTAGTCTTTGTTGCATTAAAATTGTGTAAGCAACTTGCATATCTGGAATGCCATAGCCAATTCTATCGTTTGGAGTTGCATAAGTTGGACAACTTCTTTGAACGGCATCAATAATTTTAAGGTTGTTGAATTCTGGAAATGCCTGCCACAAACAAGCAATCAATCCTGCAATATTTGGATTTGAAAAAGATGTTCCACTTCCTTGTACAACAGTATTGTTGGTTTGAATGATGTATGTCATCTGCCCCACAGAAGACACATTGGGTTTGATTCTTCCATCTGCTGATGGTCCATAACTTGAGAATGATGCTGGAACGCCTGCAACGGTAACTGCTCCAACAGCCAAAACATTGTATCCATCGGAAGGAGCGATTATATATTTCCAAGCATTGTTGCCATCATTGCCTGCGCTATTGCAAACTAGTATTCCTTTTTTTGCTGCAAGATCAGCACCAATTGTAATCATGGTTGATTTGCCGTTCATATCGGCATAGCTGTGGTTTAAACTTGGATCGTCGTATGTTGAATATCCCAAGGATGAAGAAATCATATCAACCCCTAAACTATCTGCCTTTTCTGCTGCTACAACCCAATTGTGCTCTTCAACAGGAAATTCAGTGGCTGCATCTTCTGTTCTAAATAAATAATAAGATGCTTTGGGTGCTGTACCAATATAACTACCTGGCAAATTTGCAGCCATGATAGAGAAACACCACATTCCATGGGGATGGTCTTCTGTTACACTGTTTTCATTCTTTACAAAATCGTATTCTCCTAAAATCTGTTTGTTTTTTCTTAAACTGTCAAATGCACCGAGCACTGTATAATTATTGAAACCCGCATCTAAAATTGCAATAGTCATACCTTGCCCTTGAAAGCCTGCATTGTGGAGGGTTTCGCCTTTGTGGATATGCACTTGCCCATACGAAGATCCATAAGGTAATACATCTGTTTGGGTAGAAACCGTATTGTTTTGTTGTTGAGCTTGTGATGTTATATCTAACTTAAACTTATCTATTTGTTGATAAATTACTGTGGGGCGAAAAGAGGCTGGCTTTGAAGATTGAACAAAACTTAATTTGTTGATTTTTAATAGCGCCGCTGCATCAGTAGTTGAAAGCAATACCTGGTTAAGCCATTTTGAATAACTGATAATAGATACTGCTCCGGCTGCTTTCAGACTGTCTAAATATTTTACTGTTACAGGTAAATCTGTACTATCATATCCAATATTGTAGCGGGTTCTACGTGCAATTGATTTGGAAGAAAGAAATGCTGATGGATTATTTAAAGTTCCAGAAGTTCCCGTTTTATTGGTGAACTTGATAATGTATTTTGAATATTGGGCATGCGTAAAACCAAAGCAAAACAATGCAAGTGAAGTGAAAAGTATTTTACGCATAAAACTAAAAGTTATTAAAAATTGTGACTTTTTATAGTCAACCTTACACCATAACAATTTGATTCATAATTTTTTGCTGTTGGTTGCCATACTTCATATAAAAAGTTTTTATATACCAAACCTATGCCTTTTGCATATATTTCGGAAGATTGTGTAATAGAGTAATAATAGTTTTTGTTGTTGGGATCGCCGTTGATTTGATCTATTTGATTTATGGTTATGGTTTCAGGGAAATTAACATTGTTAATGGTTTTTGATAAACCTACATTTTCATACGTATAGTCCCAATTTTCATAAAAGCGGAGAAAGTTATCTCCTACATTAATTGCATTGTTGCCTTTCCAAGTATAAAACTCACGCACTGGGTTTACTAGTTTAGTGAACTTTAAGTTGTTTTCGTTATAAATTATGGATGTAGATGAAGGCTTAACAAGAATTGTTGTATTGTCTCTCCAGCGGGTGGTGTCTATATTATCTCTCATCATTCTTCTGATTCTATACACATCATTGCCGTTATTGTCTGTAATTTTGGCTTCAATGCTGTCTAATATATAGTAGGTACGTACTGTTTTAATGGTATTTAAACTGGTATAAACGGTAGAATCTAATTTATAATTGATCCATTTTCCAACGGTTAATGGATAATAATTTGACATTACAATGGTAGGAGGTGTATTTTCTAATTGGGTTTTGGTACAACTAGATAGCATCAAACCAAAACAAATCAGCAATAAAAGGCTATAAAATTGGTGGTTTCTCATTTGGAATTGTAACGACATAATGCTTGATTTTATTGTAAAGGAGTGGATTTATAACGTTGAATTATACCTCCAGCGATAACATCATCACCATCATAAAATACAGCACTTTGTCCAGGAGCAACGCCTTTAGCATCTTCATAAAAGCGAACAACAAGTTGATTTTTTACGTGGTGCAAAGTGGCAAGGGTGCCTTTGTCTTTATACCTAATTTTAACAAGTGCTTCCATGCCCTCAGTGATATGATCAAATTTAATCATATTTATTTTATCTACAGTCATTTCAGAACGGTTAAGTTCTGGTTCATCGCCTAATACAACGGTATTTGTTTCTGGTATGATTTCTGTTACAAAAATTGGTCGGCCCATAGCAATTTCAAGTCCTTTGCGTTGACCAACCGTGTAAAAAGGATACCCGCTATGTTTACCCAATATTTTACCGGTTTTGTCAACAAAGTTTCCACCTTGAACGGAAGTTTCCAATCCATCTACTTTACGTTTTAGAAATCCGCGGTAATCGTTATCTGGCACAAAACAGATTTCATAGCTTTCGCTTTTCTTGGCGAGTTCGGGATAGCCAAAATCATGAGCCATTTGTCTGATAGCGGTTTTTCGGAAATTTCCTAGAGGGAGAATGGTTCTGCTAAGGAGTTCTTGTGGAAGCCCCCAAAGTACATAACTTTGGTCTTTTGTTTCGTCTAAACCTTTACTAATTGTATATCTACCATTTACTTCTCTGATGTTTGCATAATGTCCGGTAGCAATAAATGCACAATTTAATGCATCTGCTCTTTTGAGTAAAGCCTTCCATTTGATATGGGTATTACACATAACGCAAGGGTTCGGTGTTCTTCCTGAAAGGTATTCGTCAACAAAATTATCTATCACGAAATCGCCAAATTCATCTCTGATATCTAAAATAAAATGAGGAAAACCATGTTGAACTGCCGCAGCACGAGCATCGTTAAAAGAATCCAAGTTGCAGCAACCTGTTTCTTTTTTACCACCGCCAGCAGAAGCATAATCCCATGTTTTCATCGTAATGCCAATTACTTCATATCCTTCATGGTGCAACATTAACGCAGCAACTGTACTGTCTATACCGCCGCTCATCGCCACCAATACTTTTCCTTTACTGCCCATAAAGTAAATTTAGATACAAAAATACGAGATAAAAGTGGATAATAGTAGTAAGTAGTAAGGGGTAAGTAATAAGTGTTGAGTGGTAAGTTGTGAGTATTGAATTAAAAATTATGATTGTGGTTTATTAAATTATGAATCTTAGAAAGATTAATGAATAAGGGTTTAAAATTATGATTTCCTTATCACTTACTACTTACTACTTACCACTATTTTTAATATAGAAAAATACTATAAAAAATGGGGTAAAAAGCGGAAGGTAGTCAATTAGAGATTTTGGAAATTGCAGTATAAAATTGACGGTATGATAAAGATGCATGTGATTGGTCATCTTGGCAAAGATTGTCAGGTTAACCTAGTGAATGAGAAGAACGTTATGAATTTTGGTGTGGCACATTCGGAGAAATATAGGGATGCAGCCGGGGAAACAAAAGAACGAACGCTATGGGTAGAATGTGCGTATTGGACAGATCGAACAGCAGTTGCACCTTATTTAAAAAAAGGAACACAAGTATTTGTGGAAGGTATTCCTGATGTAAAAAGTTACAACAAAAACGATGGAACACCAGGTGTTTCTTTAACGCTTCGGGTGTTGAATGTTCAATTGTTGGGAAGTAAACCTGAAGTGAATAATGTAAAAGCAAATGGTATGCCTGTTGGAGAATTGGTTGAGGAAGGTATAAATGATTTGCCTTTCTAAATTTTGGGTGGTTAGTTAGAGAGGAGAGGTGGTCTGAAAGGATCATCTCTCTATTTTTTTCGCACCTAAGAAGAAATTGTTTCTTGAATAATTGATTTAACCCAAATTACAATTAATAGCGTTATCTGCAGCATTTGTTTTGCTAGCTTAAGCATTCACCAGCAAAAAGCAAAGCCTAAAACAAAGGGTTGACAGTAATTGATAGTCAAAGTGTTCTAATTTAATTAGATGGAATTAAGCAATAGAAGAAAAAATTAAATTATTGGGCTAAAGTCATTTTAAAAAATAACCATATCGATTAAAATTAAATGACCACGAAGTGGTCAAATATATATAGCAAAGTATTTGAAAAGAAACACGACTCCGAAGGAGTCGAATAAAGCGATTAAATATTATAAATTAATAATTTCTTTACAAATAATTTAATATTGAATGCAAGAATTTTTATTTTGTAAGATGGTATGAAAATAGAAGTTTCTAAGATCAATACAAAGATTTATTAAGCAAATTTGAAATTGATTTCAAAGAAGAGTATTTGTTTGAATGGATTGAATAATCTTAAGCAAAATTATTTAATAAAAATTAATATCTAATAATCGAAATGTTCGACTCCTTCGGAGTCGTATTTTTTAACATTTTTAGTTATATATGTGTGACCACTTCGTGGTCATTTATTACTAGACATTATTTTCAGATTATTGAAAATTTCATTTTAATAAAATATTAATAAAACTCATTTAAATTTTATAGTTTTTAATCTTGGAAGATCCTAGATCATGCGCTAGGATAAAAATGATTGATATAATAATTATTTAAACATCAATTAATATCTGGGTAAATTAGAACTGAAATCATTTTACATTTTATTGAATCATTGATTACAGAGAGTGAGTTGCAAAAGTTCACCAACAACAAATTGCAATACATTATTTTTGTGCAATGGAAGAGAGATACAACTATCAAGTGTTACAAACATTTGCTGAGGAGATATTTTTAAAGATAGGATGCAGCAAAGCAGATGCTGAATTGGCAGCAGGAGTATTGATTGCGGCAGATTTGCGGGGAATAGATTCACACGGGTTGGCGAGATTATCAGGATATGTTAGGTTATGGGAAACTGGTAGAGTAAATGTGCTTCCTGAAATAAAGATAATACACGAAACGCCTAGCACCGCTACAATTGATGGTGATAAAGGATTGGGATTGGTTGTTGCACCATTTGCTATGAAGTTTGCTATTGAAAAAGCAAAGATTGCAGGCACCGGTTGGGTGGCTGTTCAGAATAGTAACCATTTTGGAATTGCCGCTGCACATGCAATGTTGGCATTAGAACACGATATGTTAGGTATTGCAATGACCAACGCCAGCGCATTAGTAGCTCCAACCCATTCAACTGAACGTATGTTGGGTACAAACCCAATATGTGTGGTTTTTCCTGCTGGAGAAGAACCTCCATTTGTTGCAGATATGGCTACTACTACTGCAGCTAACGGGAAATTGGAAATGTTACAACGTAAAAATTTACAAGCTCCTCGTGGATGGATTCAAGATGGTGAAGGAAATATTACGCATGATTCTTTTGCTTTAAAAACCAATGGGGCATTGTTGCCACTTGGTAGTTTCCCTGAAAACGGCAGCTATAAAGGATATGCATTGGGCTCGATAGTGGATATATTTACAGGCGTTTTAAGTGGTGCAAACTTCGGACCCTGGGTGCCCCCCTTTCCAGCTTATGTTCCAATGCCCGAAAATCAACCCGGTAAAGGAATTGGACATTTCTTTGGAGCAATGCGTATAGATGCTTTCGGTCCACCAAATCTGTTTAAGGAAAATATGGATAAATGGATTAAACGTTTTCGCTCGGCAACACCTATTGATACAGAACAACCCGTACTTATTCCAGGAGATCCTGAAAGACTAACAGAAATCAAAAGAAAAATTGAAGGAATTCCTTTATTGAAAGTGGTAGTAGAAGATTTAAATAACCTTGCAATCAAATTAAACATTCCAACGATATAAAAAACTTCTTAAATTTGTATTTTATTAACAGTATATCGTATTCAATTACGGATATATTATGAAGTGTACAATTGATTAAATATTATTCATTGTATTCCGTTTTTTCTTAAACAATCGAAAAGTTGACGAATGAAAATTATGAAGTTTGGGGGCACCTCAGTTGGCAAGCCTGAAAGAATGTTTGAAGTGGCAAGATTAATTACCGCAGATGCTGAATCTAAAATTGTTGTTCTTAGTGCATTGAGCGGAACAACCAATACATTGGTATCTATTGGAGATGCTATGTCAAAGGGCGATAAAGCTTTAGCTCAAGAAATTATATCAAATTTAGAAGTACACTATAAAAAATTCATTGCTGAATTATTGCCTATACAATCATTCCAAGATAAAGCACTTTCGATTATTAAAGAACATTTTGAGTTTTTGAGCATCATAACCAAAATATCTTTTAATGAGGCATTAAATAAAGATATTCTGGCTCAAGGCGAATTGATGAGTACAAAATTGTTTAGTGTTTATTTAGAATCAAAAGAAATAGATCATGCCTTATTGCCGGCATTGGAATTTATGTTGATTGATGCCAATGATGAGCCACAGGTTTTGGCAATAAGAGCCAAATTAGAATCATTATTAAAAGAATATCCTGCTACAAAAATATTTATCACACAAGGATACATTTGTAGAAATGCAAAAGGAGAAGTTGATAATTTAAAACGTGGTGGAAGTGATTATTCTGCATCATTGATTTCTGCCGCAGCAAATGCAAGTGTTTGTGAAATTTGGACAGATATTGACGGAATGCACAACAACGACCCAAGGGTTGTAGAAAATACCAAGCCAATTGAGCAATTAAGTTTTGATGAGGCAGCTGAATTGGCATATTTCGGAGCAAAGATTTTACATCCTGCATCAATTTGGCCAGCTCAACAGTTTAATATTCCGGTAAAATTGTTGAATACTATGCAACCTGAAGCAAAGGGAACAATCATAGTGCAAAAAGCAAGTTCTTCTGGAGTAAAAGCAATCGCTGCAAAAGACGGTATTGCAGCAGTAAAAATCAAAAGCAGCAGAATGTTGCTTGCCTATGGTTTTTTAAGAAAAATATTTGAAGTGTTTGAAAAGTACCGCACACCAATCGACATGATTACTACTTCTGAAGTTGCGGTTTCCTTAACTATTGACAGCCTTTTACATATCGATGAAATCATTAGGGAGTTACAACCTTTCGGTGAAGTGGAAGTGTTGAAAAATCAAACCATTATTGCAATTGTAGGCAATGAATTGTCAAGTGTAAAAGGTACATTCACAAAATTGTTTTCATCATTAGAATCCATCCCTGTTGGAATGATTTGCTACGGTGCATCAGAGGATAATGTTTCAATTCTAATTCCTTCCGAATTCAAAAAACAAACTTTGCAGCTTATTAATGCAGGACTTTTTTAAGGGTTAAGGGTTAAGGGTTAAGGGTTAAAGGTTAATGGTTAATGGTTAAGGGTTAAGGGTTAATGGTTAAGGGTTAAGGGTTAAGGGTTAATTAGATTGAACCCCGCCAATTGGCTAGGTTTAATAAAAAAAATAATAAAATTTAACCCTTAACCCTTAACCCTTAACCCTTAACCCTTAACCCTTAACCATTAACAATTATTTAAATGCGTTCCATCCCTGTGCAGTAATCGGATGTAAATTGCCTCCTTTTGTAATTATATTTACCCCTTTTTCCAATTCGGTAATGTATCCAATTACACTAATCTGTTCATTTAAAACCAATTTATCGTA
>CAMBYC010000036.1 GCA_945871875.1 Sphingobacterium thalpophilum | reverse complement strand
ATTTGCAGAAAATTTGATGTTTAATGTAAAAGTTTCTTGGAAAGATGGAAGCCCTAAAATGATGTCTTTTTAAAGTGTTTTCTATTGCACAAAATGCCAACAAACACCAGCAATATCTATAATATTCACTTCTAATCCGTAAGGCATCTTTGTTGGTAAACCAACCCTAATTCCATATTTCTCTGGTAATTTATCTTCAATGATTTTAGTCCGAAAAGCCACAACATCTGTAACTTTTACATTAAACATCAAATTTTCTGCAAATTCTTTATTGTCGTATTTCTGTAGAATAAACTTACAACCATCTTTATCAAAACCTACATAATCTCCAGCATCCCAAACAATACTAAATCCTAAATCTTGAAACAGCTGCTTCGATTTTACAAATTCTTTTCCAGAAGGAATGAATGGTTCTATGGATAAAATTGTCATGTTATTACTTGTAAATTTTTAAAATTAATTGTTTAATTTAAGTTTCGCTTTTAGTGGTAGATTCCATGTTCTTAAACATCCTTAAAATTGTTACCATCATAAAACCTGAAAGCAAAAGAAACAAATTTTTACAATCTTTACATTATTATTTAAAATTAAAAAGAATAGGTACAATAAACACTACAAAAGCCGCCCAAATTCCATAAACAGGAATAAATAATGTGATCGCAAAATCAACTTTTTGTAATTCAACTTTACCTTTTATAACCGATAACAATGAATAAGCTACAATTATTAAGTTAGCAAAAATCAATAAATTTCCTCCTAAAACAGCAATTCGGTTTGCAGAAATACCAAATTCAAAAAGACGAAAAGCAATCGCAGAAAGTGCAATTCCATTTGTAATTATAGTCAATATTGAAAGCCCCAATAATATAATCAAATTAATTTTTTTGTTGGCACTCTTTGTGGCCTCTGTAACAGAAAAAATAACAATTGCCATTACTCCAATCAATAAAAAATTAAAAAGCAAAAGAAAATCCCTGTCATTAAAAAGGTTTTTTCTTGTAAATACAATTGCAGACAAGAAAATCAAAAGTGTTAAAAAAACTAATGGCGTAAAAATTCTGGCAATAATTGGTGAAATCTTATTTACCAAATTTGGATTGTTTTGTGTTAAATAAGTGGCTAAAAGAGGTACTGATGCTACACCCCAAATAGCAATGTTTTCAAAATAAAAAGTAACAATTTTAAAACCAATCAAAGAAAATAATCCAACCGTTATTCCGCTAAAAGCAATACCAGCTAGCATAATTATATTAGTCATTACCACTACTTCTCCATTGTATCGAAGAAACTCTACTTTTTTATCTAAATCTTTTACATTTCCACCAACAAAACTATAGCCTAAAACTGTCCACAAAAAAATTGGTAAATGAATACAGGCAAGCAAAATTGAGTTACTATCATTGATTTTGGGTAAAAAATTGATATAAAGAACCGATAATAAAATAGAAATTATTGGAAGTAACATTTGGTTAATTCCGAGCTTATGTTTCCTTGAAAAATATAACATTAGCATTGGAAAAACTATAAAACCAATATTTTTGGGGAGAAACAATTCATAACTAAAACCGAAGAAAGCAGGAATTTTTGCAATAAATCCAGAAATTAATGCAGCCATAAAAAAGAAGATTAAATCATTTCTTTTACCCCAAAAAATTTCATCTTGTGGGTAGTTTAACCTTAAATGCCAGATCTGTGCGGTTGAATTTTCTTTAATTTCTGGATAAATAGTATTAAATGCTTTTGTAAAGGTGATTTTATTTCCTCTATACAGATGTTCAAGTTCAGTTGGATTGTCAAGATTACTGAGAATTTCTTGTTTCATATTTTTTGGGGTTATAGATTAATTTGAGGTAGGTTGATTGTATTCTTATTAATTGGTAAATAAATGTAAGGCTACTTTATAATTAAATTGTTTTATTAAAAAACATTTTAACAAATAACCTATTGTAAAGCTAAATTCAATAAAATTAAAATTTATAAACTTTTAGAAAACTATAAACTAAAGAGCTATTTTCGAAAAATGTCCAACATCGATATCATTAAAGTATCTCTAAATGACTTGGAGAATTTGCAAATTATTAGCAAAATTACCTTTTTTGAAACATTTTCTGCCCTAAACAATGCAGAAGATATGGCAAAGTATTTAAACGAAAATTTATCTCTAGATAAACTAAATATCGAACTAAGTGATTCAAATTCAGCTTTTTACTTTGCAATAAGTAACAATAAAACAATTGGCTACCTGAAATTAAATTTTGGCGCAGCACAAAACGAACTGAAAAATAAACAATGTCTTGAAATTGAAAGAATCTATGTTTTAAAAGAATATCACGGAAAAAAAATTGGACAACTTCTTTATGATAAAGCAATTCAAATTGCAAAAGAAAAAAATGTAAACTACGTTTGGTTGGGCGTTTGGGAAAAAAATCTAAGAGCCATCAATTTCTACAAGAAAAATGGGTTTGTTGGATTCGACAAACACATTTTTAAATTGGGTGATGATGAACAAACTGATATTATGATGAAGCTAGAATTGGTAAACAATTAAGCTTTAAATTTCTCCATATCCAAACACATTACGCCCCAAGTGAATCCATCAAGATCTTCAATACTTCTCAAAAACATAAAACCTTCATCAATTGAAGGAATGGGTTCAACTCCACCTGCGTTTAAACCATTTTCAATCATCTCATTTACCCTAGCAATGCTTTCTACAGGAAGTGTAAAACTTGCCGTAGAGAAATTTTTTACATCTAAGAATGGTTTTTTAATGTAAGCAATAGAAAATGCTTTTGTTTGAAGCATTACATAAATGTGGTCACTCCAAACCATGCATTTTTGATTTTCACCAGTAAACAATGGGTTGATGGTAAATCCCATTTTTATATAGAAAAGCATCGATTTTTCTATATCTGAAACGGGTAAGTTGATGAAAATCTGTTTCATTTTTTGTAACTATAGGGCAACTATTTTTTTCTTGTAAGTTTTTCGTATTCCTTCTCAATTAAAGTTTCGTTATCTCTGTAAAAAGCATCAATATATTCAAAAATAAAAGCAACAGTTAATGCAATAGTAGGCCAAATGGGCCAAGCATAATACATATTTCTAAACTGAAAACCATTGGTAGCTAACCATATAAGCCACAATAACAATACAACAGTTAAATAGATATATCCATTTCTTTTTGTGTTCACCCTTTTTTGAGCAACTTTCCATAGTTTTTCGTCACGATTTTCCGTATTGATGAATAATTAGGTGTTTTTAAATGATGTAATACGATTTTAAAATTAATTATAATTAGTAGATTATATCTCTACTTTCTAGAAATTTCATTTCATTGAAGTCTTAAGAAAAATTAATCTCCTAATCTTTTACAAATTCTAAAATATCGGCAGGCTGGCATTCTAAAACTTTGCAAATGGCTTCTAATGTGCTAAAACGAATTGCTTTTGCTTTCCCTGTTTTTAGAATAGAAAGATTTGCCAATGTTAAACCTACTTTCTCAGAAAGCTCATTGAGAGACATTTTTCTTTTTGCCATCATCACATCCAAATTTACTACAATTGGCATAGGTTATACAGTTAAATCGTTTTCAGATTGTAATGCTACACCCTTTTGAAAAATTTTGGCAAAAATTAAAAGCGTAAATCCCATAAAAAACCATACATCAGCTCCGTCAATTTTTAAATCTTGTATGGTTGGAATTGATATACCTTGACTACCTATCCAAATTGAAAAATTATTACCCCAAGCTGAAAACATGCCAATACCTAAACATAAAAAGGCGATAATAAAAATATATTTGCCCAATGTTTCATTAAATGGATTAGATAAATTGAATTTCTTTTTTTGAAAAATATTTACAATCAAATAAAATAGTATCGCTTTTAATACAGAAACAATAATCATTAAAACCGTTAGAGTAACAAAATGGCTTTGATTGAATTGATACAATCCCGACAAATTTAAACCTGGCCAAAATTTTGAAGCACCGTTAGGATTGAAAAACAAGGTGAATATTGTGTTGGAAATAAAGCCACCGGCATCAATACTAAGTCCAACAAATATTATCCAAGAAAGTATATATAATATTTTAAAAGTGATATCCGGTTTAAATGACATAACATTAAGTATTTAAGTTTATAGTCAAATGTAATAAAATTTATTGTATATCAATAAATATTTATTGTAAATAAGATAAATATAAAAGTGGCTATATGTATGGGAGGGTAATTTTTTAATTATCTTTATAAGAACTTCACCAAATAAAAAGTAAATCGAACTCTAATTTCATCTCACAAAAGAAATGGTTAATAATCTGGAATTGAAAAATATTAAAAACAATAAGCAATATGAGCAATACCTTAATTGGGTAGATACTCAATTTTACAATAAGGTTAAAGCAAAAACACCAGTTGGCGAAAAGCTACAAGTTGCACTTTTGTTAATTAAACAATATGAAGACGAAAAATTTATTCCATTACCCAATAAAATTACTCCAACCAAACCAACTCATTGATTAAATTAATAAAAAGCCCCTTAAAGAGAGTCAATTTCTTTATCAACTCCTCATTTCATCTACCTTATGCCAATTTAAATTTACTTATACCCCAACCCTTCATCAAATTTAAACAATCCATATTCCTTCCCCTTCAAATAACCCGGCACATCAGAAAATTGCTTTTCTACAACTGCATCAGAAATGGGTGTAGTAAATGGCATTTTACCGGTTGGATTGAATTTGCCAAATACAATATCCAACAATGCTTCATTGGTTGTTCCAAATGTAGCTAAAACACCTTTTATGTTTTTCTTGGTTTGATCATTGTAAATTTCATCAATTACCCATGGATTTGTGTAATTAATAGCTAAAATGGTGGGCTTTTTAGCAGTTAAAGAATTGATATAGCTTACATCTACCGCATTTTTTGACATAGACAAATACAAAGGCGAGCCATCATACTGAAACAACGATTTTGAACCAGGAGTAATCCAAAGCAAAATGCAATCTGCTTCTTCAGGTGTTTTTACAAACTCTATATTGTAGTTGTTGTTTTTAGGTTGATAAACAACGCTTGGATTAGCCCCACGACCTCTTTGGAAATAAGATTCGAAATAAATCTTCGTTTTGGGTTTTAAGGGAAGCGATTTTGATTCGTTTCTTAGCAACACTATAGATTTACGCATAGCAAAATCTGCCCTCTCTTGAAACTTTGAATTTCCTACTATTTTTTCAGCGGCATCTTCATCCACATAAGGGTTTTCAAAAAGTCCAAGAGTGAATTTCTCCATCAACAAGCGGTACACCGAATTGTCGATAAGTTTAGGATCTACAGAACCTGATTTAACGGTTTCCAATAATTTTGCAGGATCTCCTGTGCCTGAAAATAAATTCACACCGGCTTCTAAAGCTTTTTTGTAGCGTTCTATGATGGTTAAGTCTTCTACACCCCAAGGCATCATATCAATTGGACCAGTATCAGAATTGATAATACCTTTAAACCCTAGACTATCCCTCAACAAATCTTTGATGACTTCTTTATTGTAAGCATAAGCCACTTTTTGGTATTTGGTATCTTTGGGGATAGAATAGTATGGCATAATTGCCGATGTTCCTGCTTTAATGGCTGCTTTAAAAGGTATCAAATTGTTTTGAAACATTTTTCCAGGGAAATGTTCGTATTTACCCCAAGCGAAATGTGGGTCTTGCCCGCCTTCACCGGCACCACCTCCTGGGAAATGTTTAGTAGTCATTGCAATGGAAGATGGAGATAACTTATTGCCTTGAAATCCGAGCACAATTTCTGTAATCATTTTGGCTACCCATTCTGCATTTTCGCCAAAAGTTCCTTCAATTCTCTGCCAACGTGGCTCGGTAGAAAGATCAGCCATATACATGTATCCCTTCCGTAAACCAACAGCTGCCCATTCTTGTCGAGCGATATCAGCAAATTCTCTTACTAATTTTAAATCCCGCATTGCAGACAAACCCAATTCGCTTGGCCAAGTGGAGAAAACCGTTGTACCCACACTCAAACCAATAGACGCATCTTTGGTAATATGGTTGCGGGGATTTGAGGCAATGATGGCTGGAATTCCCAATCCATCGCTTTCTGCAAGTGCTTGTAATTTATTGGACCATTCGGCGGTTAATCTAGCACTAACATTGGCACGAAAAATAAAATGGCGGAGGTGAAATTGGGTAATCGCTTTTGTAGCACCTACTGAACTCATTAACGGAACAGGTAAAGGCTTGCGGTCAAAAATATTGGTATTGGAAACTTGGTCTTCCTCATTTAAATTGCTAGATGGTGGAATGTTGTTGTCTGTTTGCACATTCAACTGTGCGGAACGTTCGCTTTTTAAACGGGATGTGCTTATTAGCATGAATCCAACTTTATCTTCCAAGCTCATTTTTGAAAGCAGATCTTTGGTACGTTCATCATTTGATAAACGCCAGTCTTCGTATTTATCGAGCTTGCCATTTCTGTTGAGGTCTTTAAATTGAAGTCCGTTAACCGTTAATATTGCTGCAGATCGGTGACCAAGAACAGGTTGTGTGATTTTTTTATTGGGGGTAGATTGTGAGTAAACGGCAATAGAAAGCAGGCATAGGAGAGGAAAAGCAATCGTTTTGGGCAACATACACATACATTTTTACATTTGGAAATACTGAAACTTTGTACAAAAATCTTGTAACCAATTGTTTAAACTATTCAATTGAAATAAACTGGGATGTCAAGAAAAACTAAATTAAACAATTTTAAATGACTTCAAAAGATGAAATGTGAAAACGATTTCGTTGAGGAGTATACTCTTACTATGCATGATTTAAGCAATACTTTGGACCAAATCAAGAGAAATAACAGCATATAAAATTTAGAGAATCAATTGAATATGCTGTAAAACAGAATTGACTAATAAACCAAATAAAATTGATGTTTCTATCTAATAGTTTAACTTTTACTTCCTTACTTTCAATTCTTCTACTTGTTTTTATATTCTCGAAAGAAAATCCATCAGAATTGTTTTTTCCAACGTACCTAAAAATTTCTACACCTTTTTCATTCAATAGTATCAAAGCAGGGTAGTGTACTGGTTGTCAGTGAAAAAAGTATCCAGAAGGCACATTGTACAAGTCTGCAACTGAGGTATTTGCATCTTTATAAATGGGGAATTTTCGATTTTCGCTAGTTTTTAATTTATTCACCCATTGCTGGATGTCTTTTTCATCATCAGGTTTAATAAAAACTTGGATTACATCGGGCAGTGAAGCTGCTTTTTCTAAATAGTCGTTCGAATGTTTAATACAATAAGGACATTCGGTTTTCAACAAAAAATGAAGGACAACCATTTTTCCCTTTGCTTTTCTGTTTAAACTTTTTATTGTTACATTTCAGTAGTTAAAAATGCCTAATTTTTTTAGTGGTATAAATGTTCCAATCAAATATTTCCTTATCTCATAAATGCAATTTCCAATTGCGTAAACATTAAAAAAATTGGGAAATTAGCTTTGCCTCATGAAAATAATGAGACAAAAAATCATTCTTCTGCTAATATTAATATTGAGCTTGAGTAAAAAAATGCCAGCACAAGCAATTAATAATGAAAAAGATACGGCTACTTGGCATAAATTAAAAGATGTAACCATTATTGGAAGAAATAGTAAAAGTGATTACCAACAAATGCCTGAAATTGTAGGCACATCCATTTATGCTGGAAAGAAATCTGCATTAATTGTTTTAGAAAATGTACAAGGAAATATTGCCAGCAATACGATGCGTCAAGTATTAGCAAAAGTTCCGGGGATTCATATTTGGGAAAGTGATCCAAGTGGAATTCAAATTGGTATTGCTGCAAGAGGATTGAGCCCTAATCGTAGTTGGGAATTTAACGTTAGACAAAACGGATATGATATAGCTGCAGATCCATTTGGTTACCCAGAAGCCTATTACAACCCTCAACTCCAAGCGGTTCAAAGAATTGAAATTGTTAGAGGACAGGGAGCACTTCAGTATGGACCACAGTTTGGAGGGATGATAAACTATATAATAAAAAATGGTAGTGAAATAAAAAAGCCTATTGAATTTGAAACACATCAAACTATTGGAAGTAATGGACTTTTAAACAGTTTTAATGCAATTGGTGGAAAAAAAGGTAAAGTAAATTATTATTCTTTTTTCGACCAAAGAAATGGAGAAGGTTGGAGAGCAAATAGTCAATTTTTTACAAAGGCAGGATTTGGCTCTGTTACATATAATTTTAACAATCAAATTTCACTCTCCTTTGAATTGATGCATTCCCATATTAGAAGTCAACAACCAGGAGGTTTGACAGATGCTCAAATCAAACAGGATACAAAACAAAGTTTTAGAACTAGAAACTGGTTTGATATAACTTGGACAACACCAGCACTAACCCTTCAATATGAAATCAATAACCATAGTCGTTGGAACACAAAAATATTTGGCACTATTGGTAACCGAAATAGTGTTGGATTTTTACAATCGATCACAGTTAAAGATAGCATCAATAGAGCTACAAATCAGTTCAATAACAGAGTTGTGAATTTAGATACCTACAGAAATTATGGTTTTGAAAGTAGAATTATCAATGATTACATATCTGGGAAAATGAAAAATACAGTTTCAGCAGGTATAAGATTATATACTGGAACTACTCAACGGTTAGCAGATGGGATAGGTAGCACGGGTTCAAATTATGATGTAAGTATCAAAGGAAATTACCCTAAGGATATTCATTTTAAATCAAATAATATTGCTGCATTTGTTGAAAATATATTTAGAATCTCAGATAAATTTTATGTAATTCCTGGAATCAGAAATGAATGGCTCGAAGGTTCTGCCTCAGGAAGAAATGGATTTAGCTCCTTAGGGGATGCAATTAATCTTCAAAATATTAGAAGAACGAGAAGTTTCTTACTCGGAGGCATTGGTTCAGAATATCATTTAACAAAGAGTACAGAAATTTATTCAAATTATTCGCAAGCATATAGGCCTATTCAATTTTCTAATCTTCAATCACCGCCTACAACTGATACTGTTGATTCAGATTTAAAAGATTCCAAAGGCTTTAACTTTGATATTGGTTATAGGGGTAAACTAAAAAATTATTTACAATTCGATATTAGTGCTTACATGTTACAATATAATAATCGTGTAGGTACTATCACAACATTTGGCAACAACTACAGACTAATTACCAATGTGGGAAGGAGTATTAGCAAGGGGATAGAAAGTTATATCGAATTTAATCCTTTGAAGGCATTTACTAATAATGTACATACAGATTTAATTTTGTTTAGTTCGTATGCAATTACTAATGCCAAATACAGCGGTGACCATAAAGACGCTAGCACAAAAGACAAAAAAGTAGAAAACGCACCTCAAAATATTGTAAGAGCTGGTATTAGTTTTGGTTATAAAGAATTTTTATTTACTACGCAATTTAGTTTTGTAGGAAGTTCCTTTAGTGATGCTAATAACACAATTGTAAGTTCAGAAAATGGTAATATTGGACTCATTCCCTCATATTCTATTACAGATTTAACAACCTCATTTAAGTTTTCTAAAAATTTTAACATAAAAGCGGGGATAAATAATATTGGGGACAAAAGATATTTTACCAGACGTGCAGGAGGATACCCTGGACCAGGGGCAATGCCTGCAGATGGTCGTACATTTTTTTTATCTCTTGGAGCTAAATTATAAAATTAAAACCTCATTTATATCCATTCAACCCATAATTTCATTAAAAAACATTAAATGTAAAGACAAATAACTCAAAAAATCATAAACCGGTAAAATATATAATTTGTTTTAAATTATATAAATCCTTAAATTACACGAAATTTAATAGCCCAATGTTCAAAAAATTTTCTATACCTGATATTCTATTATTGCTTGCAGCTTTATTGTCCTTAATTTTTTCTGAAGTTTCTTGGTTTACTGGTAATAAAGAACATGCTCTATTTGTAGGTCTTTGGGTTCCATCAATATTATGCTTTGGTATATTCCTTAAATTAATAATTAAAGAAAAATGACAACCATACTTCCATATTTCGCTGGGGTAATTACAATTATTTTTGGTTTAGCTTTTTATTTTTTGTTAACGAAGTACAAAGACATCAAATAGAACCATGAATAAGATGATAAGCAAGATGCTTAATGTCTATGAATCACTGAGTAATATTAAAAGAGTTCATCTTTTTGAGATAACAATTCTGAAAATATCTATTCTCTCTTTTATAGCCCATATTTGCTTTATATTTTTTTCAAATACAACTGACCTAATTGGTAATCTTGACCAAAGTTATCTGAAAGCAATCTATACCCCTTTTAGCTTTATTCTTTATTACGAAGTTTTTTTATTGGTAATTATTATACCAAAATCCATTTCAGAGTTTATTGGTAAGCAATTTGAAATAATTGCACTGATAACACTTAGAGGTTTTTTTCATGATATTGCTGATATCAATTTTTCTGAAATACACACTCTAGATAATCCAAATTTCATAAGTATTTTATATGATTTAAGTGCATCTGCAATAATGCTTTTTACAACCTTTGTTTACAATAAAATGTATAAAAGTATAGGCGTAAAAGATGCAACTGTTGATTTAAATCAATTTATTAAAATCAAGAAATTATTATCTGTAATTATGTGTGGAGTTCTAGTGATATTAAGTTTCATTAGTTTAATCACCTGGTTAACTGATGTAAGTATTGCCTTCAAGCTCAAATCACAGTTCCCAAATCCCAACACGGTTTTTTATTCTGATTTTTTTACAATAATGATTTTTGTAGATGTATTGCTACTGATTATTTCTTTTATTTATCAATGTTCTTTTAATCTTATTTTCAGAAATGCAAGTTTTATAATAACTACAATATTGCTAAGAATGTCTCTTAGTATGGAAAAGCCTATTAATTATCTGATTATTCTTTTGGGTTTTACATTTTCAATTGTTACCTATTATTTGTACTCAAAAATGGTTTTTGACAAAAAAGAGGAATAGAAATCAAATTTTTTAAAGAACACACAAATGCTTCTTCAAAAAATGGATAGCTTTTATGACATCCTCAACATAAAGGATTGTATGTGCAAATTTTAACATTCTTCGAATTTTACAGTAAAGTAATTTAAAAAGATACAATTACTCTAAAGCATTGATAGACACAGAAAAAGCCATCATTGCTGATAGTTTGTTTAGTGTGGCTCCCCATAATGATGAAAGTTGCAGCAACATTACTCTTTAATCATAATGAAATCTGCATTTAGCAATTTGAATCTCATCGTCAACTACCCTGTAAATTAAACGGTGTTCCTCATCAATTCGTATTGACCAGAAGCCGGCATAGTTAATTTTTAATGGTTCTAGCTTTCCAATACCTTCGAATGGATTACGGGAAATGTCTTTCAACAACTCATTGATTCGTTTCAGTTTTTGCTTATCGTTCTTTTGCCAAAAAAGATAATCCTCCCAGGAAAGCTCAGTAAAAACAAACTTCATTAATCTTCTAGTTTTTTTACCATTTTTTTACCTGATTTCAATGCCTCAATAGATTCATCTAAACGCTTCTGATTGATCCTGGATGATAGCTCGTGCTGGGTACTTTTTAATGAATTATACTCCTCTAAAGAAATGATTACTACTCCGGTGTCTTTTCCTCTATTAATAATTAGTGTTTCAAAGTTATTATTAACCTTATCAAGGTAGCTTTTAATGTCTTTTCTAAAATCTGATAGTGATGTTGTTAACATTTATGTACTTTTTATTGTACATATATATGTACAAAAAATAAGAATTCAGATTAAAAGGGGTCAAACTATCAAAGTATAACCTTTTTACTTGTATATCTTCTCCCCCTTTCCATCGAAAGCTACAACTGTAATGAGATGATTGATTTTGAGAATTTTAAGAGATTTAAAGGTTGAAATTCATGAAAAATTACAAGAAGTTTATTTCTCAATTTTCTTTTAATAAAAATCGTAACATTTAATTTTTAAAATCAAGACTTCCACAAGGAATCAAAGTAGTGTCTGACCCCATACTAAATTTATAAAATAAGTTTTTGTCTTTTAATTGAAATTTAGCTCTAGCAGAACCGCTCCAATCTATGTGAATAAAAACTGTTACATAAAAAAAATAATCTTCTATAGGGCCTATCTTTTTTTTCAAAATACTTATTTGATTGGATTCATCATTTAAAAGTGATTGCAAATTGGTCAGTCCGTAATCAAACAATTGCTCTTTTTCAATATTCATAGATTCTTTAGGAAGTACAATTTTTACATAAGACTCTGGCGGTTTGAAAAATGTGACATCTGGAAATTTGAGCTTTAGTTCAATAGGGGTTGCAGATTGATTAGACATACGTGTCCAAAAAACTACATAGCCATATTTTTTTCCATTTTGATACACCACCCCGCCTCCTCTTGGTAAACTATTGGTAACCATTGCAGTATTACCTTTTGAATCCGTTAGCTTAATTTCGGAATCAACCCAATTTCTTGTTGGACCAACTTGACCATTAGTGCTTATATAAAACAGAAATAGAATGAATGATGCAGTTATCTTCATGTTTTTCATAGTGAGACTTTCTTCAGTTTTATAGGAAGGACTTTATTACATTTCTGAAAATCAAAAAGAGAAACACTATTACGCCCACGATGACTTCGTTACGGTACTTTTTAAGGAATTGAGCTAACTTATCCATAAAACATAAAAAGTTTACACTTTAAAAGTATAACTTTTTTATCATTGTTACTCCGATTTTGAACGAAAGATGCAGTTATAATCCGATGATTGAGTATTTGACTAATAGGAAATTAAACATATAAGTATACTCTAAAAAGTAGATTGTTTTGCTTTTAGTTTTTGATAAAGTCCTTCAAACTTTGTTTTCTGAGCTACAAGAGCACCCCCGGTTATCTTTGCTTTTTTGGCATCCCATATAGCAGGAATGGCAAATTTTTCTTTTGATAGAGAATACATCCAAAATAAATCTATAAAATTGATAAAGAGATTGATTCTATAAAATAAGGTGGCCTTTTCTATTTGAAAACCCAATTTATCTAATGTTCTTTCACTAAAAAAATAAGAAGTCCCAATGATATTTACAGATTCTGGTATGTGCTTATCCTCAATTAACTGTATAAGTTTTAATAGTCCATCTAAATGATACATCATTATTCTGTTTCTCAAAGGTGTTCCTGACTTGTATTTTCTTAAAACAAATAAATGGTCAAAGCTCGTTCCACTGTGTAAATCTATTTGCTTGTCATTGGCCATATAGCCAAGAAGCATTGGCGAATAATAGGTATAGCCACAAGTTAATTTATGTATTGGAGTAAACAAAAATTGGCTAATTGGTATATATAAAATTAAAGCCGAATAAATTAGGGGTTGCATATACCCCTTCTCTAAAATAAAAATTCCTAACACAAATCCTATTATAAGAAATAAAATGGATTCAATCCAGACCAATACTTTTGGCTGTTTATAGAAATCATTCATATAGGCGATAGATTCCTTTGTTTCAAAATCTGAGTAAAGTTAAACAAAGAATTAAAAATTAGGCAACTACTCTAACATACTGATAGGCAAAGAAAAAGCCATCATTTCTGATGGCTTGTCCACTTTGGCTCCCCTTTTTTACAAAAGATGCAGCTACAATTAGATATTATTGGCTAGTTTTCTTTTTTCCCTTCTTTTGAAAGCATATTTCACAACGAAGTAAATAATCAACGCAGAAAGTACTCCAGTCAAAAAGTCCGTTAAGGGTACCATTACTGCTGTATAAATCATCATCGATAGTTCGAATTTCCCAGAATGTTTGATTTCTTTAATTTCAGATGGTTTTATCATGTTGCTTGCAACCCATACCAAAATACCTCCAATACAAGCCATCGGAATTAACTCTAAATATTGAGCCAAAAAAAATGCCATTGATAATTTTAGAAAAGCTTTAAAGTAACCCGCAAGAGGAGTTGTAGCACCAGCTTTTATACTTGTTGCTGTTCTTGCTAAAGCACCTGTGCAAGGAAAGCCTTGTACCAATGGTGTAATAATCTGAACCAAACCCTGACCAAAAAATTCTTTGTCTGGGTTAAATGGCGTTCTATCATTTTTAGCTAGACGATCCGCCATTGAAGAACACAATACACTTTCTACTCCCGAAACAAAAACGATACCAACCACAAAATATACAATGTCTATCATTACACTCCCATTCATAGCAGGCAAAAAAGGCATTTGTAATTTGAAAAAGTTGTTTGGAATAGAGCCAAATAAATCACGAACCAATATTATTTTTTTATCGGCTAACAAAGTAGCTGCCAATATTGTAACAGTACCCATAGCAATTACTGGTCCTGGTATATAAATTGATATTTTTAATAGATATTTTGCTAAAAGGAATGTTAGTAAACCTAATAACATCGACCACCCATTAATTAAATGAAGGTGTTCCCCCATATATTTAATTTTATCAAATAAACTTACAGAGCTTTCACCAAACAATGCTTTGAAACTATCTAATCCCAAAATATCTTTGAAATTTGTAGCAGCAATAGACACTGCAATACCCACAGTAAACCCAACAATAATAGAATTCGGAACAAGCTTAGCGTATTTGCCAACACCAAATGTACCCAATATCATTAAAATAATTCCTGAGATAATAGATACCAATACAAGGAAACCATGTGCTTGCTCAAAAGTTCCACCATTTGCTGGATTACTATATTTTGCTATTAGAGCAGCAATAACCGGTATAAAAGCAGCTGTTGGTCCATATACTTGGTACTTTGAGCCACCAAAAGTTCTTCCTACCGCACATGCCAATGCACCGGCTATGATGCCATGTTCTGGTCTCATACCCATTGCCATGGCAAAGCCCATAGCCATTGGAATGGCTGTCATCGCTACTATTAAACCGGCAGAGAAATCTTTATAAACTGTCTTCAACCAATTTTCTTTGGTTAAGTCTTCCCATCTAGAATCGAAAAAGGTAAAAAATAATTTTAAACGACTCAGTGGGTTTGTTGGAAATTTTGCTTCGCTCATGCTCTTTTATTTAAATAATTGATTTAATTCGTCTTTGTTTGTTGCAACATAGTCACTTGTCCAAGCAACTTCTCTATATTCTACTTTCGATTTTTTTATCAAGGGAATAGGATCAAAACCGTTTTTATACGGTTTCAAAAAATAAAATTTAGGTAAGTAAACGAAGTCTATTCCATGTGCTTCATAAAAATTTAAAAAGGCATTTCTATTTAAGCCATGAAACAACTCAATTTTAATGGAATGTAAACTAGATTCGTATGTATTTTTAAGTATACTCACGGCATCACTAAAATTGGAACTGACTAAACCTTCAATTATTCTAGAAGGATTATAAAATAATAGTTCAGTTATTGAATCGTTAACGTATTCAGAATACATTAAAATAATACTTGATTTTTCTTGCTTTCGTTCTTCGAGACAATATTTTAGCGTATTTAAAGACTCTACTCTGAAGTCAATTGGAATTAGAATTTTCTTTATCACACATTTGCCGATTGGTTAATAATATTGCAATGTTAGGATGATGCTATTAGAGCCAATTAAGATTAAGATTAGAATTTGATTAGAATTTCTGAATTTGGAATTGTAACACCTTCAATCGAATGAAGATTGCTAGACGCTCTTGTGCATATTAAAGTCTGACAAGCGAAATCATGGTGCAAGTTTTATTTGCACCTGGTGAAATAAAACCAAAACTTTGGAGTCTTACAATGTAGCGACAGGCAGTTTTACTTGTATAGTAACTCCTTTATGTAGTACAGAACTGATAATGAGTTCGCCTTTGTGAATTTTGATGATGTTTTGAGTTAGAGGTAAACCAATCCCATAACCATCATAAGCGGCAGTGTTGCTTGCCCGATAAAATGGTTCAAATATAAACGGTATTTCTGACTCAGGAATGCCAATCCCCTGATCTTTAAAAATCATTACTATTTCATTATTTGTGGAGGCCAAACTAACAACTACCAGTTTATTGCTCGAATATTTGCATGCATTTGTAAGTATATTTGTAATAGCTAATATGAGTAATTCTTTATTCCCCAAAATCTTTAATTTAGTTGGATTTTCGGGCAACAGCTCAAAGTCTATTTTTATGTTATTTTTAGGAATTAGTTGGTTCATTATCTCATTTGCTTGCAATATAATCTCATCAGTTCTTAAAATTGTATAGTTTAATTTATTGTCTTTGTACCCTATTTGTGCTAAAAACAGCAAGGATTGGCTTATTTTATTTAGCCTTTCTGATTGTTTAAGTATCTTCTGTAAGGTTTCTTTATACTCAGCCGGAGTTCTATCTTTCAATAAAGCAACGTCTGCCTCACCAATAATAGCTGTAAGTGGTGTGCCAAATTCGTGCGAAGCATTGCTAATAAAGTTTTTGTTGGTTTCTATAGCTATTTCTATCCTATTCAAAAGATTGTTAAATGTGCTGGTAAGCCTATTTATTTCAACTGTATTTTTAATTTCATCGAGTCGTAAATGTATATTATCTGTGCTTATGCTATTTACTTTAGTAATTATTTTATTGATGGGCTCAAAAAAATTCTTTGAAAATAAAAAGATAAAATAAATGATAACTAGAATTGCAATTAACCCTCCTGCGAATAAAACTTTTTTCAGCAAAATCAAATGGTGAGTATTGTAGTAGTTTTTTGCTGAAACTATTATAAAATAAAAACCTTTCGGTGTTTCCCTTATTTTTCCATGATAAAAAATATCAGTTTTTTGGTAATTGGCAAATTGCTGAGTATAAACTAATTCAAGGAAATTAATGGGAAGCGAATTTGTATTTGCCAATTGTTTCATAGAGTTGGCGCTGGGGCAATACAATATGTACTCTTTTTCGTTACTTAATAATTCTAAATACTCTTCCCTAATATTTTTTAATACTTGAGCGTCTTTTTGATTGGTTTCAAAATGGTATTTTTCTGCAACACTAACCCTCGCCTCTAGTCTCTTATAAAAATCTGCATACGAGTAATTTGATAAATAGATATAAACGCTTGATCCCAAAAAAAACAAAATCAGGCTTATTGAAATTATTAACAGAATAGAAATTTTACGAATACTACTCATGCTTCTTTTAGTATATAACCCATGCCTACTACAGTATGTATTAATTTTGGTTCAAAATCCGTATCTATTTTTTTTCGAAGATAATTTATATATACATCTACTACATTAGTTCCTAAGTTGAAATTGATATCCCAAGCATTTTCTAACAAATCAACTCTTGACAATACTTTGCCTTTGTTTTTGAGCAGTGTAAATAATAATCGATATTCAGTAGCAGTAAGTGAAATTTCTTTACCATTTCGGCTAACCTTTTTTGCATCATCATCAAATAACAAATTGGATACAAAATATTTTGCTTTGGGCTCTTGGGCTCCAACTTTCTCCATATTTAATCTTCTTAAAATAGCCCTGATACGAGCTATAAGTTCATTGAACTTAAAAGGCTTAACTAAGTAATCATCTGCTCCCGAATTTAAACCGAGAGCTATATTGTCTGGCGTATTTAATGCAGTTAAAAAAAGTATAGGTGTGTGAATGCCACGCCCTCTAATTTCTTTACATACTTCTATGCCATTTTTTTCAGGAATCATTATATCTAATAAGATTATATCATATTTGTTGTTAATGGCCATCTCAAGACCATCAACACCATTTAGTGCAACCGACACCTCGAAAGATTCTTCACCTAACCCCTTTTTTACAAAATTTACTACATCTGGCTCATCTTCTATCAGTAGTATTGAGATTATATTCATTTATTTGAGGCTGTTAAAGTAGTTTTTAATTTTGTAACCAATTTTAAAAAAATTATTACTATCAAATATATTGCAAAAAACAATGTCTATATTTTTGATGAGCATTTTTAAATTAAGAATGGTCCGAGGGTAGTAGATGAAGGGGTTGAAGTACAAGAAACTGCGAGTACGAATCCAAAAAAGTATAATTCGACCTTAAAATTATAACGCTGGAAAGAGAAAAATCAACCCTAGCAATAAATCATTACCAAATTTAGTCGAGTTTTTAAGTTCCGAACGAAACATAAACATCTTATTGAATGTGTAATCAAACGATATAGATTTAGCAATATCTGTGAATGCATTGGGCATAATAATGGCATGCGGATCCGAATAATACTCTGCGCGACTACTCATTCGAATTTTGGAATTTGGCTTCCATGTAAGAAAGAGGAGTCCGCCATGCCACAACTTTCCAGATTCAACTCCAACATCCATTCCTATTGTGTAAGAAAGTTTTTTAGAAATAGGTATTTGAGCAAAATTATTCAAAAATAATCGAGTCCCTTTACCCTCATTCCCAAAAAATTGACTAGCATTAAACTTCCATCCAGATTTCCCAATGTACAAAAATTGTGTACCTAGAGCAGGATTGAATTTTGCCATAGTCTGCCAACCATTTAAAGCTAATACCCGAAATGACAAATTTGGCTTTGGGCTATAATTCCATGCCAATCCAGTTTCATAATAGGGAGAATTCTCTGCTAGGTAACTTCTGGAAAAACAGTCATTTTCAATATTTTTTGCAGATTCGAGACCTATATGAGACGGAAAAGTACCAATCAATATTTGACTAGTTGAATCTATTTGAAATTGAAGATTCAATTGATAAATTTGTTTCCAATATTTAGGCTCTGCGGCTAAATTTTTTTGTACATAAGTCCCCATCATCAGTCCGCTTTGAAATTTCCATCGTTTTTTTTCCGCAAAAAATTCCACCATCCCCAAATTTAATGCAGGCTGATTAACGGAAGTATGATTATAAAATATGGGTGATTTTATACCTTTGGAAGAATTCAAATAATAGGCTTCAGCGTATACATTTGATTGTATTTTCAAAGAGTCAGACGACTGACCTAAAGAATTAAAACTGATAAAAAGCAAATAAAAGAAGCCAATAATCCGTAAAATCATCAAGCCATAGTTTTACAAGAAAAATGTAAAAATACTAGAAATCAATATAAAGGTTTCCTTAGATTTTTATTCGCAGGAAGTTCAATTACAAATTTAAGTTTGTACTCTCTTTTTCAATTTGTTGTAATAAAAAATCTTGTCCAAATGTAAGTTTCTTGGCTAGTGCACTATTGGGTTCAATCACTCTCCAAAAAGGTGTGATTTCTTCTAAACGCTCTCCTTGTTGCAACTTTTCATAATTTGCTTCAGCCACAATGCGCAAAAATATTCCTGTCGTTACCGGACAAGTGTGGTCAGCCTTATGCGCTAAAGCAAGGTCTTTGCGTAATGTTTTTGTGTCTATACGCTTTCCAACCCCAATTTCTTTAATATATTGGTCAATGAGTTTTGGCGTGGCTACAAACATAATACTGCCTGCTGGGATATCAGCAAAATCTATTTCAATTCGTTTAATTTTTGGGGCTTTATTTTCATTCAATTTATCAAGCCAACTCTTCTTTTTAGACATTTTGTTCTCCTGATTAAGTTTTCAATTTGATCATACATATTTCCCTTCAATGATACCATTTAATACAATCGGATTTTTAAAAATACAAAAATCGAAAAAGTTTACAAATAAAAAGCTGCAATTCCCGTATCGCATTGATAGGCAAAAAAACCATCATTTCTGATGGTTTGTCGTGTATTGCTAACCTTTTTTTAAGATGCAACTATAATGCGATGATCGATTATTTAATAACTAGGAAATTAAAGGGTTGAACTTCATGTAAGTTTGCAGGAAGTTACACTTTAGTTAGTACCCTAAACTCTTTTTTCGTATTTTGACGATTTCATCTATTTGTAAAATGGTGTCCTTTTTCCAAGTAGGACTTACTGTAAATAATATTTCCTTTTTACCCTTTTTACCTTTTGGGAAGAAATAAACTATTTGTCCTACATCCAAGCTTACCCCACTATTAGATTTGGGTGATAAATTAGGATTCATAACGCCAGGAATACTTAAATAAATCGAAAGATGCAACTAGTCTAAAGCAAAGAAGGACAAAGAAAAAGCCATCATTTCTGATGACTTGTCTAGTGTGGCTCCCCTTTTCGACGAAAGATGCAACTGTAATACGATGATTGTGTAAGAGACGATCAGGAAATTAAAGGGTTAGACTTCAGACAAATTTGTAGAAATATAACTACCTTAAAAATTATTATATTCGCATATGCTACCAAAAGTGTGAGAATTGGCATATTTTTAGAGTTATTAAACTAGTCTCCACTATTGCTAAAAGTCGACAAAGTAAACATTAATCGGACAAACAATCTAAACACATTTAATGAAAAAAATACTCGTTATAAACGGACACCCAAACAAAAACAGCTTTAATTTTGGACTTTTCGAAGCATACAAAAATGGTGCTTTAGCTTCTGGGGCAGACATTAAGGAGATTGTGATTACAGATTTAATTTTCAATCCAAACTTGCAATTTGGTTACCAAAAAAGAACTGAATTAGAACCTGACTTATTAGATGCTTGGGAAAAAATCAAATGGGCCGACCATTTAGTTTGGGTTCACCCTGTTTGGTGGGGCGGACTTCCTGCAATAACAAAAGGGTTTATTGATAGACTTTTTTTGCCTGGTTTTGCTTTTCAGTATCGGGAAAATTCCGTTTGGTGGGACAAACTATTGATAGGCAAGACGGCTCATATTATTACAACTCTTGACCAACCCTCTTGGTATTATTGGTTTGCATTTGGACGACCAAGCGTTAACCAGTTAAAAAAATCCACTATGGAATTTTGTGGTATAACGCCAGTTATAGTAACTTATGTTGGACCAATTAAAAATACTGAACTTCCCTTGCGAAAAAAATGGTTAGACAAAATTGAAACGTTGGGGAAAAACCTTAAATGAAAAAGATGCAGCTAGCCTAACCCACTGATTGACAAAGAAAAAGCCATCGTTGTTGATGGCTTTTCTATTGTGCTCCCCTTTTCTACGAAAGATGCAGCTATAATGAGATTATTGAGTATGTAACTATTTGGAAATTAAAGGTTAATTCTAGTGGTCATAGCTAACTACTCTTGAAATTTTCCAGTTGCCATTATCATTCTTCCAAATCATTAAAAATTTGAAAGTACCTATTTCGAGATTGCCATTTTCAATGTGTTTGAATTGGTGTTTACCAATTTCTATTGCCCCATAACCTTCTATTGGGTGAACTTCTAAACTTTCTTTGATTAAATTTCTTTTGAGGTCATAATCTCTATTAAATATAGAATTGAAATTTTCAAAAACTTTTTCAAAACCAATAAGTCCACCATTGTCTTGATACCACTCAAGGTCTCTAGTAAAACAGGTTTTCATTAAATCTAAATTCTTGGAATTATATGCTGCAAATAACAAACTATCAAGATTGGCTACTTTATTAAAAAGGTCTTTTTCAGTAATAGCTACCTTTTTTTCAGTTTGGCTTTGAGCAAAAGCATTTAGGTTAATTGAGAAAGTTAATAAAAGTAGGATTAGATTTTTCATATCCAAATATACAAAGATGCAGCTAGCCTAACCCACTGATGTACAAAGATAAAGCCATCATTAATGATGGCTTGTGCAGTATCGCTCCCCTTACTGGACTTAAACAAAAGAAAAAATAATATTCCGCACGCAAAACTCACGCAGAAAAAACAAAGGACCCACGATTTAACGTAAGTCCTTAATTTATATTCAGCTAGAAAGTAATTTGAATGCTGACGCTACGGTCAGCATTTTGACTGTTCAACTATGGCGAGACTGGTATTTAACTCGGATCCGCCGGGGTGGATATGATCCCTGACTCCTGAATTCTGACGTCTGTCATCTGACGTCTAACTCACTTTTCGAATTCAATCACGTATTCAGAAACAAAATCAGGCTTGAAACCTTCCTTGTCTTTTACAAAAAGTCTCCGCGCTTTTCTACCCAAATTCAAAACGCACTCTATCACGTAATCAAAAACATTTTCAGCCTTTAGGTCGCCTATAGGGCCTCCCACGTCTTTTACAAAAAGTCGCGCTTTTTTACCCAAACGCAAACAGGTATTCTTGGCTTTGATGTCTTCTTCCGTATTCATAGGCTGAAGAGAAGGATACCAAAAAATATGACCAGGCTTGTTCAACACCAATTTAGGTTTGCTCCATTGCTGTGCATTATCTCCAACGCCCAGGTCTTTATTTTTGTTGAATGATATGTAGATTTCATCACCCACATATTTTTGACCTTCTACCCTTCCCATCATCATCACCCACCAATTCAAATAGGTGTTCCAACTAACGGAAGGACCCCAATGGAAATTTCCAGATCTTGAGGCAGCACCGCCTTTATCTGCCTTGTCAATTTGCAAAGAAGCTATGGGTTGACCAATGCCATTATAAGGAGCCGCAAACGCTTTACCATCCCAGCGTTGAGCCTTTCCTTGAGGATTATCAAGGTCACTGATTTTGATGCGGGCGATGCTAATGCACTGGCCGCTTGCTTCAAAAACAGAATCATATTTATTGGCATCATACACACCGGGGTATCCATATTCGCCATAAAAAAGATAGAGATAATCACCGCTCGCCACGGCAGATGGATCGCCAACACCACCGGCAAATGTCAGTGAATTGTTGTGTGGCTTGAGAATCATGCGTGGCTGAAGGTCTTCGATGAAGAGTCCCTTGTTTTCCCACGAATGACCTCCGTTTGTAGATTTCATGATACCGATGCGACACACAGAGGCATAAGTTTGAGGCCCTTTAAGACCTTCAGGCCACAAGGTATCAATGTAACCCTCTTCAGTTTTGGGATTGTAAGGAAGGGTTTGAGGATAGTTTTCGTTGTGGTAAATGGCATACAATGTTTTCCCTGAAGGGTCTGTGAGAGATTGATACAATGTTTCAAACCATACTGCGCCGTGCAAACCATTTTCCGTGGGAAGTACATTTGGGGGCATGATTGGATCAACAAATTTTTCGTCGGGAGTCTGGAAAACTTCGTTGGGACTCTTCCCGCTGGCGAATTCCAATTCATTGGAATATCCCCAAACGGGGTCTTCGCCGTACTTACCCGAAAATATCCTCAAGGTATCTCCTATCCAAGCTTCTGCCATGTTGCAATCCACCCAGGATTTGAAAAAAAATTTCTTAGAGGGAATTAACTTGAAAGAAGGATTTAAATCTTTATCTGCTCGATTACAAGCAAAAAAAATTACGATAACAACTGCTGATAAAAGTCTTTTCATTTAATAATTTTTTTGGAATTGGCTGGAATCCACTTTTGGCCAAATCATCAAAAAGTTTTTGAACCTTGGTAATACCACTAGCATCATTCATATCATAATAGTGATAGGTTTCGAAACATTCAACTGTGAAAGTATGTAGATAAAATCAGGGTTGTTCAAAATACAATCAGCCGATGATCCTGTATAATTCACGTTTTGACTAATGTCTGCCATCGATCCTATGGTAAACTGATTACTAAAAATCTGTTCCCCAAGATGACCGCCTCTTTTTACTTTACTGGCGTGCCTTGAAGACATTCCGTGTATACTCATTGCTTTGGCTTGATTAATCAAAGCTAGAAGAAATCTATGGTATTAGCAAATGATACTTAAACCCCAAAATCATACTTTATTAATAGATGAAGATATTTTGAATATGATAAAAGTCCCTCACCTCTTGCTTGGATATATCGAGATATGTGCGTGTTATTGCTGTAGAAGAATGATTAAACAATAATGATTATTTTATTAATGATAAATCTGAATAATCATTTCTTCTCCACACTTCCCGACCAAATGTCTTTCTCCAAGTGTGAGTAGAAACTCGTTTACCTTTTATACCAGCACCTAAAGCGTGTATCTTAATTTGTTTGCTAATAGTTCGGATATGTAATGGAATAATTTCCTTTTGTAGGTTTGAACTACCCACCTTCAGATACACTTTATGAATAATTTCAACAAGTTCCTCTTGTAATGGTATTTCCCTCACTTTGCCTGTCTTCTTTTCTTTGATAATTAATGTTTTTTTGCCCAAAACCATTTCCCAAGTAATTCTTGAAAGGTCTGACTAACGGAGTGCCGTTGAAACTCCTAATCTTACGAGTATGTAATATGTCCAATTTTGATTTTGATAAAGATATTTGAGTAGCTTATTTAACTCCTGTTCTTCTAAATGTTCGGCTGATTTAACACATACCTGCATTGGAAGATTTGACCTCGTTTTATCAGAAAGTAGATGGAAAACCAAGAAACAGATATTAAGTTGCATCTTTTCAGAAAAAGTACATTTTGAAAATGGAAAAGCTTCAACACTGAAATATACAATTCCAATTGAGGTTTTAATCAATGCCGGCAAGGTTTTGGAAAAAATTAAAAAAGAACAGGAGGTCATTTCTGACCTCCTGTTCACTCTTGCTCCTTCTACTGGACTTGAACCAGTGACCCTCTGATTAACAGTCAGATGCTCTAACCAACTGAGCTAAGAAGGAATATACCCATTTATTTCTGTGGGATTGCAAAAATAGTATTATTTAATAATATATCAAACTGATTTACTACTTTTTTTGTCTTTAAATTTTTTTAGCCGAAACTGTATTTAACCTTATAGCTAAATAGCATATCAATTGTTTTCTATTTCCAATTCTTCGAACCAAACTATTCTATCAATTTTTATTTCAATATTTTGTTTTGCACAATTTCTTAATTCCCTTTTATCTTCTTTATTTATATTTAACAGTTAAAACACTTCAATTAAAATTATTACTCAACATTCATGAAATTCGAAAAAATTGTTCCAAGTGTATTTTATGCAAACATTAAAGACAGTTTTGCATTATTTGTTGACTGTTTGGAATTCAACATTATGCACAATGAATCTAATTCAGCTGCTCCTTATTACGTTATCGAAAAAGATGGTGTAGAAATGCTCGTGTTTGAAAACAAGGAAATTGCAGAAAATGACAAACCTTTGTTTAGAATGGTTACTAAAAATATTGAAGAAGTATTTTCAAAAATATCGTCTTCGCATCCTGAACTTTTACATCCTAATCTGAATACAATTACCCTTCGCCCTTGGGGTGCGAAAGAATTTGCCATTAAAGATAATCAGGTTGGATTTGTTTTTCAAGAATGGTAAATATAATTTATGAAAATCTAGCAAATTTGCTTTTCACCAATAGTGTATAATTAACCTATTAACCACTTGATTATCTTTTTTTATAATAACCTAGCTTTTTTATGAAATATTTTTTCGCACTCATTTGTACATTAATCTTTACTACCTCTACTTTTAGCCAATCTAAATACTACATCACCGCCGATCAACTCTTCGATGGCTTTGAAATGCATCAAAATTGGGCTTTGGTTGTTGAAAATGGAAAAATTGCAGCTGTTGGACCAATCGCAGAAATCAAATATCCTGATTCTGCCATCAAAATAAATTGCCCCAATTCTACCATCAGTCCTGGTTTTATTGAAGGCCATTCGCACATGTTTCTGTATCCTTATAATATTACCGATTGGGATACTCAAGTGCTAAAAGAAACAGACGCTCTTCGTACCATTAGAGCTACAGTTCATGCAAAAAACACCCTTTTTGCCGGATTTACCACTGCCCGCGACCTTGGAACCGAAGGTGCTGGTTATGCTGATGTTTCTCTAAAAAAAGCGATAAACGATAATATAATTATCGGACCAAGATTGTTGGTTGCCGGTAGAGCAATTGTTGCCACCGGTTCTTATGGACCAAAAGGCTATGATTTAGACCAACAAATTATGCTGGGTGCGGAAGCTGCCGATGGAAACGATTTAATTCGTGTGGTAAGAGATCAAATTGGCAAGGGGGCTGACATCGTAAAAGTATATGCCGATTACCGTTGGGGTGTAAATGGGGAAGCAAAACCAACTTTTACCCTCGACGAACTAAAACTTATAAATGAAGTTGCACAAAGCAGCGGGCGACCAATGGTTTGCCACGCATCTTCCAAAGAAGCTATGAAAAGAGCTATTATGGCTGGCGTAGAAACCATTGAACATGGAGATGCCATTGATTCAAGCGTTTGTGAATTGATGAAAAAACACAATGTAACATTAATACCAACCCTCGCCGCCGGCGATGCAATAGCGCAATACCGTGGATGGAAAAAAGGTTCAATGCCCGAACCGCTCTCTATTACCCAAAAAAGGAAAAGCTTTGCTGCAGCAATGGCTTCTGGAATAAAAATTGGCATGGGCGGTGACGTTGGCGTGTATGCTCACGGTGATAACGCCCGCGAAATGGAATTAATGGTAGATTATGGAATGAAACCACTACAGGTTTTAAAAGCAGCCACTTCCATAAATGCAAAAGCCTTCCATCTCGAAAAACAAATTGGATCTCTAAAACCAGGAATGGCAGCAGATATTATCATCATGTCTGGAAACCCATCTTCCAATATAAAAGCAATTAGAAATATCCTTTTTGTAATGAAAGATGGTATAAACTATATCAATTAAGATTTAGGAATGAGGAATTAAGAATTATTTTCTTTTTTAGGTTACCTCTTTCTAAAATATGAACCCTGATAAATCAAACAATGGTTTGATTTATCAGGGTTCATATTTTTAAATTGTATTTTTAGTTTTTCTTAAGGGTGATTTCTATAACCCCATTTGATGCTTTTTCGCCATATTTTTTTATTGCACCTTCACCTTTCAACACATTAACAGATTCAATGGTATTGGGATTGATTGCTGTCATTTCTTTTTGTGTGGTAAGTTTTCCATCTACGAAAATTAATGTATTGTCGGGCATTTTCTTATTTGAATTTTCTTGAACTATGGTATAAGTTTTTTTCCCATCTTTTTCCTCCATTGTAATGGATTTGGCCCCATCTTCAAGGGCTTTTGTAGCAATTGCTTTGCTATTTGTTTTAATGATTTGCATATTGTTCTCTTTCGCAACAATATTTATACTAGAAGTATCAGTATTTTGAAATTTTGATTT
>CAMBYC010000035.1 GCA_945871875.1 Sphingobacterium thalpophilum | reverse complement strand
CAAACGAATACACAAGAAACGGTTTTTGAATGTCCAGTTCCCGATTTTTGTCTTTCTTTTGTTCAACTTGGTAAGAATGAATCTTTCAAATGTACCGCCAACGGACCCGAAATTTGGTTTATTCTAGAAGGAAATGGTATTGCTAGTGCAATAACCAAAGTTGATTTATTACGTGGCAAAGCTTTTTTTGTAGCAGCTGGTGAAACGATTTCTGTAAAAACGGATTCAGGTTTGGAATGGGTAAAAGCGTTAGTTCCAAAGTAATCCACATAATGAGGAAAAACAGTTGGTATAAAATCTTGAACAACAAATTTTATTGGTTAATTTTGCTTTTTAAATATAATTACATGAAGTTTAGTCGAAATAATATCGTTACATTTTTGTTGTTGATCGTAATAGCATCTCTATACCGCATTATGCCAGGACGTCCAATGGGTTTTGCACCTCAAATTGCTATGGCATTGTTTGCTGGTTCAATGGTAAAAAATCATAAATACGCATTTGCTTTCCCGCTATTTTCTATGTTTATTTCTGATTTGTTATATGAATTGTTGTTTATAAATGGATTTACAGAAATTCAAGGGTTTTATAGTGGTCAAATGACAAATTATTTGATGATTTGTAGTCTTAGTTTTATTGGATTTTATATCAATTCAAAAAAACTTTCGAATATTATAGCTGGTTCAATTGCAGCACCTACAGTTTATTTTTTAGTTTCTAATTTCATGGTTTGGATAGGTGGAGGTGGATACAATCGTCCTAAAACATTTTCTGGATTGTTGACTTGTATGACAGACGGGATTCCTTTTTACCAAACTAGTATTGTTGCTACAATGTTTTTTGGGGCAATTCTTTTTGGTGGTTATCATCTAATTCAAAAATCTTGGGATACTTCGTTGGCTAAATAAAGTTTCTTTTAATAAGACTTTTATAGCTTAAATATCAAATATTATAATTCATAATGCGACTCCTTCGGAGTCGTTTTTATTTTGTTTATTTGCATAAATATATGACCACTTCATGGTCATTTCTTAGTAAATAATAAATTCGAAAGTTTAAATACAGGGTTATAAAGTATATTAAAACCGATAATGCTTTAGATTTAAAAAGTAAATTATATGGCTAAAGCCATTTCAAAATAATAATTTACCCCTAGCTGAAGCTAGGGGCAATTCAAGGGTTTCCTCTAATGTAAATGGACAAATAAGATTAATACATTCCTAAACTCATATAGCATTTTGCCACTTATTACCACCAGCTAAAGCTAGGGGCAATTCAAGGGTTTCCTCTAATGTAAATGGACAAATAAGATTAATACATTCCTAATCTCATAAAGTATCTTACCCTTGAATTGCCCTCATCTTTAGATGGGGGTAAAGATAAAATTCCATTGACTTTTGCCAAATGGTTTAATATTGATAACCAGCGAATTATAATTGATTTAACTCATAACTCATAACTTATAGCTTATAACTTATAACTCATAACTTATAAATCATAACTCATAACTCATAACTTATAACCTCTGTCTTCCTGCAAATTTTTCCCATCTGCCGCTGCTGTTGCCAATTCGTCGCAGCGATTATTATATGGATTGGTGGCATGGCCTTTAACCCATACAAATTTCATATTGTGTTGAATATACAAGGCATGAAATCGCTTCCATAAATCAGGGTTTTTTTTATCGCCCTTAAAATTGGTACGAATCCAGTTTTTTAACCAGCCTTCATTAACTGCTTTTACCACATATTGACTGTCTGAATAAACGGTAATTGATAATCCCGTTTTGGTTAAAGCTTCCAAACCAGCTATAACACTCATCAATTCCATTCTGTTGTTTGTAGTGCGCCGAAAGCCCCCTGATAGTTCTTTAATTTTTCCATTCCAAATTAATAGTGTGCCATATCCGCCTGGTCCTGGATTTCCCCGCGAAGAACCATCTGTATATATTGTTAAGCCAGTTTCATTCAACATTTATATATAAATTTCTCCTTTCAAAAACAAAACAGCATTGCCAGACATTAAAACCCTGTCACCCTTTAATTCACAATCAATATAGCCTTTACGTTCAGAAAGTTGAATTGCAGTAAATTTATTTTTACCCGTTTTTTTGTTCCAATATGCCACCATTGTGCAATGGGCAGAACCGGTTACGGGGTCTTCCGGTATTCCACAATCAGGAAAAAAACATCTTGACACAAAATCAGCTTCATTTCCTTTTGCAGTTACAATCAATCCTCTTGCATTTAAAGGATACATTTTGGTGAAATCTGGTTTTAGATGGGCAATTTGTTCTTCAGTTTCCAATTCTACAAGATAATCGAATTTCCCTTTATAAACAGTGGTAGGGGAGATGCACAATCCTTCAAAAATGGTGCATGGAAATTCATTTACTTCTTGTGGCAAATCTGCAGGAAAATCTAAAGTAAATTTTCCATGTGATTCTTTTCTTACGGCTAACCAACCACTTTTAGAGAAGAATTTAATTGTATCTGAATGGTATCCAAGTTCTGAAAAATATATAAATGCTGTGGCTAATGTTGCATGGCCACAAAGTGCCACTTCTGTTTCCGGGGTAAACCAACGAAGGTGAAATCCATCTTCAAATGGAACTGTAAAAGCAGTTTCTGCAAGATTATTCTCTTTGGCAATTTGCTGCATGGTATTTTCAGGTAGCCATTCTTCCAAAGGGCAAACTGCAGCAGGATTCCCTCCAAACAACTTATCGGAAAATGCATCAGCCTGAAATATTTTTATTTTCTTCATTCGATTAAAATTAATTTGAACAAACTATTTACAAAAATACGGAGGACAGATCTGTCTGCCTCCGTATTTTATATGAAATTGAGTTCTATTTAGAGATACCTTAATCTACTTTAGTAATTTTAAGAAGATTGGTAGGTAAGTGCAATTGAATAGGCAATGAACCTGTATTAACTACAACATTATCTTGTTTAATAAATCCTCTAGTTTTTAGAATTTCGATTTGATCTTGAATGATGGTATCCATACTTTCTTCTTCATCGTAATAAAAAGCACGAACGCCCCAACTTAAGCTCAATTGGTTTACAAGTGATTTTTCTTTTGTGAATATGAAAAGAGGAGATTTTGGTCTGTAACTGCTCAAAGTGAAAGCAGTATAACCACTTTGTGTCATACCAATTAAAGCATCAGCATTGATATCATGAGCCAATTTACAAGCATTGTAACAAATGGCATCACTCAAAAAGGAAGGAGAATGGGGTAGAGGTTTCAAATCTTCTTCGCGGTTGTATCTGAATTCTTTATCTTCAACTTCTTTGATGATTTTTCTCATGGTTTCTACAACCAAAATAGGGTGCATTCCGGCAGCAGTTTCTCCGCTAAGCATCACTGCATCAGCACCTTCTAAAACCGCATTTGCAACGTCAGAAGTTTCACTACGGTTTGGTTTAATGCGATCCATCATACTTTCCATCATTTGTGTAGCAACAATAACTGGCTTACCACGATGGATACATTTTCTAATCAATTGTCTTTGAATCAAAGGCACTTGTTCAACCGGCATTTCCACGCCCAAATCGCCACGAGCAACCATTATAGCGTCAGATTCAAGGATAATTTCTCTGATGTTTGCAACTGCTTCTGGCTTTTCGATTTTAGCAATAACCTTTGTTTTGCTCTTCTTCTCTGCCAATTTGCTTTTAATGATTACAATATCTTTTACACTGCGTACAAAAGATAATGCAACCCAGTCTAATTCTTGCTCGATGATGAATTCCAAATCAACTAGATCTTTATCGGTAAGTGCAGGTAAAGAAATTTTTGTATCAGGTAGATTGATGCCTTTTTTAGAAGAAATCACACCACCTAGTGTAACCATTACTTTTACATCGCCTTTTTTAGTAATTTCTTTAACTTGTACTTCAATCTTACCGTCATCAATCATGATTTTATTGCCAAGCTTAACATCTCCAGCAAGGTTAGGGTAAGAAACATAGATTTTTTCCATTGTTCCAACACACTTCTCGTTAACAAAGGTTAATATATCACCTTCTTTAACTACAAGTGCATTGTTTTCAATTTCACCAACGCGCAATTTTGGACCTTGTAAATCGCCTAAAATTGAAATATTATAAGGTTCAGTTGTATTGATGGTGCGAATAAACTCAATGATTTTTAGTTTATCCTCGTGCGTACCATGAGAAAAGTTCAATCTAAATACGTTAACACCAGCTTTAACTAAGCCGAGGATCATTTCATAAGTGTCGCAAGCTGGTCCAACTGTTGCAACAATTTTAGTTCTGTGCATGGTGTGGTTGATGCCGGCATCTTTATCCATTTCTTTATGGAGGTACTTCGAAACTTTTTGGTTCATGATTTTATACTTTGTTGGGTTTAACTTGCTAATATTTTTACAATTTTAAGCCATTCGTCGCTAACATCTTGCTTTTCTTTAACCGCTTTATTTAGCGGGGTGAATACAACATCATCGTTTACAATGCCCACCATCACATTGAATGTATTGTTTAATAAACATTCAACGGCTGCATATCCCATTCTACTTGCAAGAATTCTGTCAAAACAAGATGGAGAACCTCCACGTTGAATATGTCCTAAAATACATACCCTAGTATCAAAACCAGGAGCTCGTTCTTTGATGAGTTTAGACAATTGTTCAGCACCACCAAATCCGTCACCTTCAGCCACAACCAATAAATTTACAAGTTTTTTTCTCTTTTCTTTTTCTAGTAAGGAATCAACAAGTTCATTGATGTCAGTTTTGCGTTCAGGTATCAAGATGTTTTCAGCACCAGTTGCGATCCCACTGTGAAGAGCTATGTACCCAGCATCTCTTCCCATTACTTCAATAATGAAAAGTCTGTCGTGTGCGTCCGCTGTGTCTCTGATTTTATCTATTGCTTCAACAGCAGTATTTACGGCAGTGTCAAAACCAATGGTGTAATCTGAGCCTGCCATATCTTTATCGATGGTTCCAGGAATTCCTATGCAAGGAAGATCAAATTCATTAGAGAAATTTTGAGCTCCTTTAAAAGAGCCATCGCCTCCAATAATTACTAAACCCTCAATTCCTCTAGATACTAAATTTTCGTGAGCTTTTTTTCTTCCTTCTTCTGTATAAAATTCTTTACATCTAGCAGTTTTCAATATAGTGCCACCTCTTTGAATTATGTTGGCAACACTTCTAGACTCCATAGGAAACATATCATTATCTAAAATCCCTTGGTATCCCCGCATAATTCCAAAAACTTCTAACCCTTCATACAATCCAGTTCTTACAACAGCTCTTATTGCTGCATTCATTCCAGGAGAATCTCCTCCAGAGGTTAAAACACCAATTCGTTTAATTTTTTTGTTCATTTCATTGATATTGCAATTTAATTAAACAATGGTAATTTTATACAATCTTTATTGTTTATGTTAAAATTACACAATGTAAATTGTGTTTGCGGCGTGAAAATAAAGGAAATTCTTGAATTTTGAATAAATTGACAAGCGACTTATTTGTTAAATTGTATTAATTTTTTTTTATTTATGCGTGAAACTATTTTGGTTACTGGAGTTCATGGTTTGGTTGGACAATATTTATTGCAGTTACCAGAACTGTCTATATTTAATGTAGTGGCAACAAGTAGGGGAGTGTGCCGAGTAAATGAATTGCTAAAAGAAAATATAGTTTATGCTGATTTAGATATTACGAATGAAGTAAGAATAGAAGAATTAATGTCATATTATAAACCATCGATTGTAATACACTTAGCAGCATCAGCCCAACCTGATTGGTGTGAAGAAAACCAGGCAGCATGTTGGGAAATAAATGTAAAAGCTACTGAATATTTAGTAAAGGCTACCGAGCAGGTAAATGGCTTTTTTATTTATGTATCAACTGATTTTGTATTTGATGGCTGTGGCGGTCCCTATGCTGAGGATGATGTAGTTAATCCGGTAAATTTTTATGGTAAATCTAAGTTGGCTGGTGAAGATGTAGTAAAAGATATTTCTCAAGCATGGGCAATAGTTAGAACAGTTTTGGTTTATGGAAATACAATTGACGGAACCCGAAGCAATATTTTAACTTGGGCTAAAAATGCACTAGTTGAAAATAGACCCATTAAAGTAGTTGGAGACCAAATTAGAACGCCTACTTATGCAGGAGATTTGGCTGCAGGAATTTTAAAAGTTGCTGTACAAAAAGCAGAAGGTGTTTGGCATATTTCGGGAAAAGATACAGTTTCACCTTTTCATATTGCTATTAAAGTTGCTAATTATCTAAATTTAGATACTCATTTAATTACTAAAGTTGATGCTTCTGTATTTACTCAACCTGCAATAAGACCATTAAAAACAGGTTTTAATATTCAAAAAGCAGTAAATGCATTAGGTTATCAGCCAATTTCACTTGAAGAAGGGATGGAAAAAGTGTTGGGAAAAAATATACAATAACAAAAAAATGGACTTATCGTAAATAAAAAAAATCTAATGGGAAATTTATTCTGGAATTAGCAATTTTATTAGTTATCAGTAATAGAATCCATTTTACGCCTAATAATTGCAATCCATCCACCAATGAAATCTATTAAAAAATGGATGACAATAGGTAATATTAAAGAAGAGCTCCAAATAAATATTAGTGCAAAAAGTAATGAAAGTAGAAATATTTTTAAAACTGCGATATACCCTTGGTAGTAATGTGCCAAACTAAAAAGTAAAGCAGGTAAAAGCAATGCAATCCATGGAAAACCTACTGTAAATGGATCAATAAAATAGGTTACCATAAAACCTCTATACAATATTTCTTCCCCAATACCTGCAGATAAGCACATAATTGTGTAATAAGGTAACTCATTGTATTCTTTGGGTAAAAATGGAACTTTTGAATCCAAGTTCTTTTGAGGGGTATTTCTATCTTTATCAAAAAAGAAACTATAAAAAAGATCAACAAGAAACAAAACCATTAATAAAATTGCAGCTAACCAATGTAACCAACCGGGTTGAATGATTCGAAAGCCTAAATCTGACAAACTCCTATGTTGAAACAACCAACAGCCTAAAGTAAATAAAGCCAAAAAGCCCATTACCAAACTATTAGACAAATAGAATTGTTTTCTTACTTCCTGTGTAAATAAAATGTCTTTTAATTGTTCTTGTCCACGAACTCCTGAAAACCAAGGTAAAGCAATTCCAAAAAGCAACACAAGAATATGGTCAAATAGAGAAGGTTGCATTTTAGATATTATTGAAATGATTCATTTTTTGAAAGTTCAATCAATTGATTGTGTATTGCCAATATTTGTGGAATCAACAATTGTTTTTCATCATTTATTATTACAAACTGACAAAGTTTCATTTTTTGTTCTTCATCCATTTGGTTTTGCATGCGCTTTAACACTTGTTCCTCTGTGCAATTGTCGCGGAGCATTGTTCGCTTTAACCTAATATCTTTTGGGGCATAAACACCTATAACACAATCAAGGTCTTTTTGTGCTTTGGCTTCAAAAATAAGTGCAGCTTCTTTAATCGCGTAAGGAGTAGATTGCTTTTGCATCCAATGTGCAGCTGCTTGCAAAGTTGCTGGGTGCATAACTGTATTTAGGGCTTTTAGCTTTTCCGGATTTGAAAAAACAATTGAGGCAAGATAAACTTTATTGAGATACCCATCTCTATACAGCTCATTTCCAAATAAACGGGTAAGTTTTTCTTTAATTTTGGGGTCAGAATTTTGCAAATCTTTTGCTGCTTGATCTGCGTAATATATTGGAATTCCTAAATGATGAAAAATAGAAGCAACCAAAGTTTTTCCTGACCCTATACCACCTGTCAATCCAATTCGTAAAGGCATTTGAATATTAATTTATAAGGTAATAAAAGACCAGGAAAACAATGATTTGCAATTATTTTGTTGTAGTTGCTGGAGGATTATGTTGAATAGTCCACTCCATACTAATGGCAGATTTTTCAATTTTCATATAACTTCCAGGGTTGATTTCAATAGTAATTGTATTGTCTTCGTTTACTTTATTTACAATTCCATGAATACCTGCTATGGTAACAATTTTATCGCCTTTTTGCATTTTCTCTTGAAATTCTTTTGCTTGCTTGGCTTTTTGTGATTGTGGACGTATCATGAAGAAATAGAAAACTATTATCATTCCACCTAACAATACCATTTGCATTATTCCTGCATTAGGACCTGCTGCTTGTAACAATACTGAATACATAATAAAACGGGGTTTTAATTTTTATTTAGAAATAACGTTTACATCAAATATTAAAGAATGACTTTTTTCTTCTGTATTTAAATATGCAGTTAAAGTTTTATGATTTGTTCCTAATCTGCCGCTGCTGTTAAAAGTAGCCTTAATTGTACCTTGCTTTCCTGGAGCAATAGGTAATTCTGGCTTTTCAGCAATTGTGCAACCGCAAGAAGCTTCAACATCACTGAAAACTAAAGGGTTTTCACCTGTATTTACAAATCGAAAAGAAATATCTACTAAAGTGCCTTCTTTTATATTATTGAAACTTAATGAAGAATCCAACCATTGAACAGTTGTTACTGGGGGTTGATTAATATTAACATTTGTATTTTGATTTGATACTAATGTTGTCTTTTTTTCTGGATTATTGTTACAAGAAATCATTAAGAGCGAAAACAATAATACGGATAGTGGTAATCTCATTTTGATAAAATAAACTGATGAAGTAAACTAATAAATACAAATTTACTATTTTTTATAATCCACTTTGTTGAGTTTGTTTGTCTCAATTAAATCTTTATGAATACTATCAAGGATACCATTTATAAAATGTCCACTTTGCTCAGTACTATACTCTTTTGCAAGATCTATGTATTCATTAAGTGTAACTTTAGCGGGAATGGTTTCAAAGTATAGAAATTCACAAAGTCCCATTCTCATTAAAACCATATCCAAAATTGCAATTCGTTCAGAATCCCAATTGTTTAATTTGGGAGAAATCTGTTCCAAACAATAATCTTTTTTCTCAAAGGTTGTTTGGGCTAGCTTTTTACTGTAATCAATTTTTTCTTCGCTAATGAGTTCTAAAAAATTGTAAGTTAAAGGCTTTTGTATAAAGTTTTCCATCATTAAAACCATCATATCAGCATCATCATCCCAGTGCACAAAAAAATCTTCCAGATGATCTGTGAAATCTTTGTTTGGAAGCATTAGTTCATTAAAAATTAATTCAATGATTTCTTTTTCAGATTTTTTTTCTCTGGATTGTTCTGAGATATAAGTTTGGTAGATTTCTGATTGGGTTAAATTAACGTAAACTCTTTTTAATAAATCTTTGTCTATTAAAGATTCGGATTTAAAAGTTTTTATAGCATCTAGAAAACTCTTGTTTTCCAATATTTTCCAAAGTAATTCGTTACCTGCCAATTTAGTATTTACTGTTAAGTCTTCTGCAGACGGCAAATGCTTTGAAGCTCTTTTTAATGCATCAGTTTCGGCAAAACGTGCAACTTCTGATATAAAATAAACAAGGTAAGTAAACAATTGTTTAGTTTGGTTGAGTTGAGATTCAACCATCCTTAATAATTTCTGTGTAGTAAAATCAGAATTATCGGTTTCTGCCGAATACAATGCCTGCATCACTTTTACCCTAATGTTTCTTCTACTAATCATTCTAAAGAGCTTATTTGGGTAGCAAATATAGTTGAATTTTTTATTTATAGATGTCATGTATGAAATAATGGCAGTATAACTTTGAGTTGTAACTGTCATTTTGAAAAAAATATGAATACTTTTTGCTAAAGTCTGCCATATTTTCAAGTTTTTGTATATGGTATGATATTAGTAATGTTAGTTTCGTCTGGATTAATTCCAAATAAAATATCAACGTAAATCAATCATTAAACAAAAATCTTAAGCAATGGCTAAGAATTTAAACATTACCCCTCTGCACGACAGAGTAATTGTGCAAGCTGCACCTGCTGAAGAGAAAACAGCTGGCGGTATCATCATTCCTGATACTGCAAAAGAAAAACCACAACGCGGAACTGTTGTAGCTGCTGGTCCTGGAAAGAAAGACGAGCCTTTAACTGTAAAAACTGGTGATACCGTATTATATGGTAAATATGCTGGAACTGAAATCGCTATTGAAGGTATCGATTACCTTATTATGAGAGAGTCTGACATTCTCGCTATTGTATAAATTCACTGAATTTATACACGCTAAACGCAATTCAAACAAAACAAAAACTAAATTATGTCTAAACAATTATTTTTTAATATCGAAGCCCGCGCAAAAATGAAGAGGGGTGTTGACATCCTTGCTAACGCGGTAAAGGTAACGCTTGGTCCTAAAGGTCGTAACGTAGTTTTGGAGAAAAAATTTGGTTCTCCATCAATAACTAAAGACGGTGTATCTGTTGCTAAAGAAATAGAATTGGAAGATCCTATTGAGAACATGGGTGCTCAAATGGTGAAGGAAGTAGCTTCTAAGACTGCAGATGTTGCTGGAGACGGTACTACAACTGCTACAGTTTTGGCTCAATCTATCATCACTGAAGGTTTGAAAAACGTTGCTGCTGGTGCTAATCCAATGGATTTGAAAAGAGGTATTGATAGAGCGGTTGAATTGGTTGTTGCCAATTTGAAATTACAATCAGCAACTGTTGGTAACGATACACAAAAAATTCGTCAAGTTGCTTCTATTTCTGCAAATAACGATGCTGAAATTGGAAAGTTGATTGCTGAAGCAATGGAAAAAGTGGGTAAAGATGGTGTTATTACTGTTGAAGAAGCTCGCGGAACTGAAACCAGCATTGAGTTGGTAGAAGGTATGCAATTCGACAGAGGATATATTTCTCCATATTTTGTTACCAATTCAGAGAAAATGGAAGCTGAATTACAGAATCCTTACATATTAATTTATGATAAGAAGATTTCTGCAATGAAAGATATTCTTCATATTCTTGAGAAAGTTGCTCAACAAGGTGCTCCATTGGTAATCATTTCTGAAGATTTAGAAGGTGAAGCATTGGCAACTTTGGTTGTTAATAAATTGCGTGGAACATTGAAGGTTGCAGCTGTTAAAGCTCCAGGTTTTGGAGACAGAAGAAAAGAAATGTTGCAAGATATTGCAATCCTTACTAAAGGAATTGTTATAAGTGAAGAGCAGGGATACAAATTAGAAAATGCTGACCTTTCTTATTTAGGACGTGCAGAGCGTGTAAATATTGATAAAGATCTTACTGTAATTGTAGGTGGTAAAGGAGTTAAAGATGATATCAATGCTCGTATTGCTCAAATTAAAGCTCAAATCGAAGTAACAACTTCTGATTATGACAAAGAAAAATTACAGGAGCGTCTTGCTAAGTTAAGCGGTGGTGTTGCTGTTTTGAATGTTGGTGCTGCTACAGAAGTAGAAATGAAAGAGAAAAAAGATCGTGTTGACGATGCTTTGCATGCTACACGTGCAGCAGTAGAAGAAGGAATTGTACCTGGTGGTGGTATTGCTTATATCCGTGCGGTAAGTGCGTTGGATAATGTAAAAGGTGAAAATGCTGACGAAACAACTGGAATTGCAATCGTTCGTAGAGCATTAGAAGAACCATTACGTACAATCGTTAGCAATGCAGGTATCGAAGGTTCTATCGTTGTACAAAAAGTTAAAGAAGGAACTGGTGATTACGGTTATAATGCCCGCACAGATGTTTACGAAAACTTACTTGCTGCAGGTGTAATCGATCCTACTAAGGTTAGTCGTGTTGCTTTAGAGCACGCAGCTTCAATTGCAGGAATGTTGTTGACTACAGAATGTGTAATCGCAGACAAACCTAAAAAAGAAGAACCATTACACAACCATGGTGGTGGAAACCCAGGCATGGGCGGAATGGGAATGGATTATTAATCTTTTTTCTAAACTAAATTATAAAAATGCCTCGCAATTGCGGGGCATTTTTATAATGGTTAAATATTAAGGGTTAAGGGTTAAGGGTTGATGGTTAAGGGTTAAGGGTTAAGGGTTGTTAAATTACTGAAAATTTCGTAACTTTAATTGCATAAAAATTGACCATTGACCATTGACCATTGCCCATTGCCCATTGCCCATTGACCATTGACCATTGACCATTGACCATTGACCATTAACCATTAACCATTAACCACTGCCATGCTAACTGAATCTGAAGAAAAATTTATTGAATACTGGGAAAAAAATCGAGACAAAGAATCGAAACTAACTTTTCAACTGTTAAGTGGATTACCTTGGGGTTTGCTTTTTTCTTTACCTATATTAATTAATTTTTTATTGGGTAGATTTTGGTACAAAAGAGCTGATGCGGTTGGAACTGCTCAATTTAATCCGCTGGTTTTAGTGTTTGCAGTGTTATTGATTACTATCTTTATCGGTGTTTTTAGGAAAAAATTTCAGTGGGAAGAGCGTAATCAACATTGTAAATCATTAATGTTCAAAAAAAACAACAGTAAAAATCAATAGTCAATTGTACTTTTGCGTATGAAAAAGATTTTTTTGTCAATAGTATTATTAGGAATATTATTTTCTTCTTGTGAAAAGGCTAGCACATGTTCTTACACAGAAACTACAACAGTTGCAACAGCAGCTGAAGTTACTGCAGTTGAAGCTTATCTTAGTTCTGCAGCAATTACTAATGCAACGAAGCATCCTAGTGGTTTTTATTATGTGATTACAACAGCGGGTACTGGTTCTACAGCTTCACTTTGTAGTCAAGTTGAGGTTTTTTATACTGGTAAACTAACCAATGGTACTGTTTTTGATAAAACCACTACGCAATCGGCCATTTTTACACTTGGACAATTGATTCCAGGATGGCAGAAAGGATTACCATTGGTTAAAGCTGGTGGAAGTATAAAACTAATTATTCCACCAAGTTTAGGATATGGTTCAACTGATGTGAAAGACAGTTTTGGTAAAGTTATAATACCGGGTAATTCTGTTCTGGTTTTTGATATGCAATTGGTATCAGTAAGATAAATAATATAAGTAATGTCTTTTGAGCCAATTTCCGTTTTGGATATGTTTAAGATCGGAGTGGGACCTTCTTCATCTCATACTTTAGGTCCGTGGCGGGCGGCACAACTTTTTTGTATAACCCTCAAGAAAAAGCAATTGCTGTCACATTTGCTTTCTTTGAGGGTTATTTTATATGGTTCTTTGGCAAAAACGGGTAAAGGTCATGGAACAGATATTGCTATTCAATTGGGACTAAGTGGTTTTGATCCTGTTGTTTTTGATATAAATAATTTACATAAAATCATACAACAAATTCAAGATCAACAATCTTTATTGGTTGATGGCACCCAATCAATAGGTTTTAATCCTTCTACTGATATTCAATTTCTGTTTGGAGAATCTTTACCATATCATTCCAATGCATTATGTTTTTTGGCCACCTTTTGCAATCAAGAATCCATTGCTGAAACCTATTATTCGGTTGGTGGAGGTTTTGTGGAACAGGAGGAGACGCAAAAAGAGTTTACAGATCCTTTACAAATTGCTTTCCCAATAGAAACATCAAATGATTTGTTGCATTGGTGTCGAAAAACGGGCTTGAAGATTAGCGATATCGTTTTAGAGAATGAGTTAAATTGGCGCTCTGAAGCAGAAACAAAAAATCAATTGTTACAGATTTGGCAAGTGATGAAAGATTGTATGTTTAAAGGGGTAAATACACATGGAACATTACCTGGTGGATTAAATGTAAAGCGAAGGGCTGCAACTTTAAACATTAATTTGATAAATGGAAACCCTTGCACCAATTATGAACAATGGGTAGCAATTATAAGAACAGGAAATAGTGATTTTAGGTCTATTATAGATTGGGTAAATTGTTTTGCATTGGCTGTAAATGAAGAAAACGCATCATTTGGAAGGGTAGTAACAGCCCCCACAAATGGGGCTGCAGGGGTAATTCCAGCTGTTTTACAATATATGATTTCATTTACAGCATCATTTTCAGAGGAGGATATCATTCGATTTTTATTGACAGCTTCTGTAATTGGTAGTATTTTTAAAAAAGGCGCCACCATTGCTGCTGCCATGGGTGGTTGTCAAGCTGAAATAGGAGTTTCCTCGGCTATGGCTGCGGCAGCTTTAACGGAGTGTATGGGCGGGTCCCAAAGGCAATGTTTAATGGCTGCTGAAATTGCAATGGAACACCATCTCGGCTTAACCTGCGACCCTGTTGGTGGTTTAGTACAAATTCCTTGCATCGAAAGAAACACTATGGGTGCTATAAAAGCTATTACAGCATCTCAATTGGCATTACAAAGTTCCCCAGATTTTGCGAAGGTATCTTTAGACGATGTGGTTAAAACAATGTGGGCAACTGCTAAAGATATGAGTTTCAAATACAAAGAAACAGCAGATGGTGGATTGGCAATTCAAATACCGCTAAGTTTGCCAGAATGTTGATAGCTAAATGTTAAAATTGGTTAGATTTTAACAAATTCAAACTTCAAGCATTACAATATTATCTATATTTGCAATCCATTGAATGAAGCATCATTTGTGGTAATACTTTTTAACTTTCTTTGGAATAAAAACGGATTTAATGGGTTCAAATACTAATGTAAACATTGGAGGCAATGCTGTAAAAAAAATATTGTCTATTCTCAAACTAGAGAATAAGGAAATAACTATTCTCTATTTTTATGCTACGCTAAATGGTATTATTCAATTGTCCCTTCCGTTGGGTATTCAAAGTATTATAAGTTTCGTAATGGCCTCTTCAATTTCTACTTCCCTTATCTTACTTATCGTTTTTGTTATTGTGGGTGTTTTTATTACCGGATTGATTGCTGTAAAACAATTGCAATTGATTGAAAAAATTCAACAAAAAATATTTGTAAAATACGCAATCCAATATGCAGATAGAATCCCAAATCTTGATGTAAAATCTGTTGATTCCTATTATTTACCTGAATTGGTTAATCGTTTTTTTGATACAACTACTCTACAAAAAGGTATTTCTAAACTATTATTGGATTTTCCAGTTGCCACCATTCAAATTGTTTTTGGATTGATTTTATTATCCTTTTATCATCCTGTTTTTATCAGCTTTGGATTTGTTTTAACAGGCATGGTTGTTGCTATATTGTATTTTTCTGGTTCAAAAGGATTAACAAGTTCAATTGAAGAAAGTGATTACAAATATAAAGTGGTTAGTTGGTTACAAGAATTGGCAAGGGTAATAACTTCATTTAAACTTTCAACACAATCTTCGTTACATCTTCAAAAAACTGACAAGTACGTTATCGGCTATTTAAAAGCTAGAACATCACATTTTAAAGTGTTGATGTTTCAATACTGGACAATTATAGGATTCAAGATTTTAATAAGTGCTTCTATGCTAATAGTAGGAAGCATCTTGCTAGTTAACCAACAAATTAATATAGGTCAATTTATAGGTGCTGAAATTGTTATCCTTTTGATAATCACTTCGGTAGAAAAGTTAATTGTAAACTTGGATAATGTTTATGATGTGCTTACAGCAACCGAAAAACTCTCAAAACTGACTGAAAAACCTATTGAAAACCAAGGTGGAAAGCAGCTATTGAATGAAACTAAACCAGCTGCAATCAGAATTAACCAATTGAATTTTAAATATGCATCTAATTTTTCACCTTTATATTTCCCAACATTTGATATAAAATCTGGATCTAAGGTTGCAATAATAGGAGCTGAGGGATCTGGAAAATCAACTTTGCTGAAATTGTTAAGCAATCAGTTTTCCGACTATGAAGGTGGGATTTTTATAAACGATATTTCTTTGAAAGAATATAATATTCAAGATTATCGTAATAATATTGGGTATTTGACCGACCAAAAAGAGGTTTTTGAAGGAACTTTATTAGATAATATTACAATGGGGAATCAAGATTTCTCCATTGGCTCTATTATAAAGATGGGAAATATTGTTGGTTTAAACGAATTTATAGAGCAATCTCCAAATGGATTAGATACAGTCATTAATACTTCTGGTAAAGGTTTGTCGCGAAATTTAATACTTAAAATTCTTATCATGAGAACATTAATTAAAGAGTCCCCAATATTGCTTTTGGATGAGCCATGGTTAGGTTTAGAAGTTGACGATGCACAAAGGATTCAAGATTATATATTAAATGAGTGTAAAAACTCAACAGTTTTGATCGTTACAGCCAATAAAAAAATTGCAAACCGTTGTGATGAAGTGTTTCATTTATAATTTGTTGAACAATAGATCAAAAAAATAATAAAAATTATAAATCTAAGATTAATATAATATTTATGTCAGAAAGCTTTATAGATCAATCAATTGAAGAAATTTCCAAAAAGAACAACTTAAATGCTTTTGATGAAATTTACCAAATTAACAAAGCATCTACAGTAATAAAGTGGATGATTTTTTTATTGGTTTTTGCAATTTTGATATTGTTTTTACCTTGGACACAACATATAAGAGCTAAGGGTAAAGTAACTGCTTTGAGGCAAGAACAGCGACCACAACAAGTTCCAAGTGTGTTACCAGGTAGAATTATTAAATGGCATGTAAAAGAAGGCGATTTTGTAGAAGTTGGGGATACATTAATTGAGATTGCAGAAATTAAAGATGATTATTTTGATCCACAATTGTTGCAAAGAGTAAATGAACAGCTTAATGCAAAAAAGCAATCTATGGAAAGCTATCAACAAAAAGCAAAAGCTGCAACACAACAAATTGATGCATTACAAAATGCACGTACACTAAAGTTGGCTGAGCTTAACAATAAATTTCTTCAACAAGAAATGAAAATTAAGAGTGATAGTGCGGATTTGATTGCTGTTGCAAATGATTTAGCAATAAAAAAAGAACAATGGCGGCGACAAAAAATCATGTATGATTCAGGGCTTGTATCACTAGCACAATTGGAACAACGCAATCAATCACTTCAAGATGCCCGAGCAAAATACACATCTGCAGAGATTAAATACTCTAACGCCAAACAAGAGCTCAATCGTATTTTGTTAGAAACCAATGGCGAAAGACAACAATATGCAGAAAAAGTAGCAAAAACAGATGGAGAAAGATTTCAGTCTTATTCACAAGTACAAACCAGTGAAGGAGAAATTGCAAAGTTAAGCAACCAATTTTCAAATTATAACATCAGAAAAGGTTTACTTATACTTAGAGCACCACAGCGTGGACAAATCATTCAAGCCAAAAAGGCAGGAATTGGAGAAATGGTTAAAGAAGGTGAACAAATAGTAGAAATTGTACCCAATCATATTCAATATGCAGTGGAACTTTATGTGAGCCCAAATGATTTGCCACTAATCAATATCGGACAACAGATACAGTTTTTTTTTGATGGTTATCCTGCAATTGTTTTCAGTGGTTGGCCTAAAGCATCAACCGGTAGTTTTTCTGGGGAAGTATCAGCAGTAGAGCAATCCATTAGCGACAATGGTAAATTCAGGGTATTGGTTAAGGAAAAAAAATCAAGAAAACCTTGGCCTAAACAATTAGTAATGGGAACGGGTGCTCAGGGTTTCGCATTGTTAAAAGACGTAAGCGTTTGGTATGAATTGTGGAGAAATGTAAATGGATTCCCTCCTGATTTCTATTTGCCCAACGACGAATATCAAAAACCTGAGAAAAAAATAAAAACGGCTAAAAAATATTAAAATCCATGAAATTTAAGTCGTTTTTTATCCTTTTTATTGTTATTCAAAATATAGGGTATGCTAATGATACAACGCGTTATTTTACAATTGACAGCTATTTGGCAATTGTAAAAGCTTATCACCCCGTTATTCAACAAGCAAATTTATTGATTGAAAAAGCCAAAGCGGAAAAAACCATTGCAAAGGCAGGTTTTGATCCTCAATTCTATATAGCAGCGGATCAAAAGACTTTTAATGGTAAAAATTATTACAATATAATTCAACCTGAACTTAAAATTCCAACTTGGTATGGCGTTGAAATAAAAACTGGTTTAGAAGATAATCTTGGAAGTCTTTTAAGTCCAGAACGCACCAAAGAAAAATCTAGTTATCTTGGGTTATCTGTTCCTTTAGCTAAAAACTTGATAATGGATAAGCGAAGGGCAGCATTGAAACAAGCCAGCATCTTCAGAACTCAAAGTGAATCTGAAAAGACAATTGTAGTGAATGATTTACTTTTCGACGCTTATTCAACCTATTGGGATTGGGTTAAAAAATATGAAATCTATATTGTTTTATCAGATGTTGTAAAAGTTAATGAACAGCGTTTCAATTTATCCAAAAATGGGTATTTACAAGGTGATAGACCTGCTATAGATACTATTGAAGCATTGGCACAATGGCAATCTTTTCAAATGTTAAAGAATGAAGCTTGGGTAAATTTCCAAAACTCAGGTTTAGAACTTTCTAATTTTCTTTGGACACCACAGAAAGAGCCTTTTTTTATTGATAGTAATTTTTTTCCAGATTCAAGTTGGCGTAAAGCCAATATTATTGAAGCAGATTTACCCGTATTAGAAACCATATTGTTAAACGCTGCTGTTTTACATCCCAAATTAAAAATCTATGAAAATAAATTGCAAATAATGGAATTAGAAAAGCGATTAAAGTTTCAAGAATTATTGCCAACTGTTAATTTCAGATATAATCTTCTTAATTCTGGTTATAACGTATTTAAAGATGCGAGTGCCGCATTTTATAATAACAATTATAAATTTGGATTTGATATTGGTCTTCCATTGCGATTGTCGCAGGGTAGGGGTGGATTTCAGGCTGCAAAGTTAAAAATAGCAGATACTCAATTGGATCAAATGCAGTTAAAATTGTCAATCAACAATAAAATAAAGCAATACTATAATGAGTTGGTTACTACTCGGCAACAGGTTATAACGGTTCAAGCAATGTTGCAAAATTATGAGCGATTGTATTATGGTGAATCAACACGTTTTAATATTGGTGAAAGTTCCTTGTTTTTACTGAATGCTCGAGAAAACAAGGTTTTGGAAACAAAGCAAAAGCTTATCGAATACAAAACCAAATATTTTAAAGGTTACCAAGGGTTGTTGTGGGCAACTGGAGTTATAAATTAATTATGAATTATGAATTATGAATTAATTTTATTTGCTAAAGAATTACATCAATTAATTGCATGTAATTCGTAATATTCATATTTCATAATTCATAATTCATAATTGATAATTCAAATCTTTTTCCTACTCGCTTTTCTAATACCATACGCAGCTCCTACACCCAAGAGCAGCGATAGTCCCCCGTCTAGGGGAACCATCGCATCTTGTTGCTGTGCATCATCATCCCAAGAAATTTGGGATTGACCACCTTGACTAACCAACATTATTACTATTATTATTGCTAATGCTCTGATTTTGAATATATTTTTCATGTCTAATGATTTTATGTTTCTAGTTATAATTGGGTTTATCTGATAATAAATGCTTCTGTAAAACTTCCGCTTTCGCCTTTTACTTTAACATAATAGCTTCCGCTCTTGGCTACAGAAGGATATTTTAACTCTAGCTTGCCGCTTACACCGTCATACACTATTTCCTTCTGACAGAATACCCTACCCAAAGCATCCGTTACGATTATTGTATAATTACCCTTCAACAATTGCGTTACTTTAAGTTGCAACTTATCATTGCTTGCTGGGTTTGGTGCTACAGATACCGTTGGTAAACCAACGCCTACTTTAATAAGTTTCACATTACTAAATTGTTGTTGACCATTTATACTACCACCTTTAATGCGGTAATAATTGTTGCCGTTAAAAGGATTATTATCGATAAACGCATAACTTCTTGCAGCTGCAGAACCATTAGCTGCATTCTGGAAACCTATTTTTTCGTAAGTAATTCCATCTGAGCTGCGTTCGATGTCATATCCAGCCATATCCCGTTCATTTAACGCATCAAACTGCAATTTCACTTGTTTGCCTTCAATCGCTCCGTTCAATATCAAACCACTCACCGGTAATGCGGCTGATGGCAAAAACAATATACTGAATCGATCAGGGGCAATACTAGCCGCAATACTGCTGTTTACCGTAAATACATAATTTGTGCTATTACCAAAACTGATAGAGGTAGTTGTTCCCAAATAATTGTCTCTTAAGTAACCCTCAAATCCTGCATCTACTGGATTGCTCCAATTGATTCGAATGGTATAATTTTGACGAACATAATTGGTAATGCTTAATGGAATCGTAGTATTTTGATCATACATATTTCTCAGTTCCATAGACAATAGTTTTCCATCTCTAGTAATACCCATGTTTTCATCTTGGTTACTGTTTTTCTTGGCATCATTTGCATCTACATTATTGCTAAAGCTGTTGTCAAATAATACGGCAAAGGCATCCATCTCTGGGGCTCCATTGGCTAAACTATCGGTATAATTCAATGACACGTTTAATACAGGATAATTTACTACTGGTCTAAATACCCTGGTTTGAGTTCCCGCCGGAGCTTTTTTATTTTCTTCAAACGTTAAGCTTGCAGCACCATTGGCCACAGTTTGTACAAAGAAGGCTTGTCCGGGTTGTACATATTCATTTACGTCTGATGCACTGTTGCTTTTATATCCAGTACTCAAATGATAACTCACATAAGCACCTCTTGTTCCGCGTTGTGGGTCCCAAACGTGGTAGAATGTTGACAGGTTTGTAGAACTTGCTGCACGTAAATCAACCAAGGCGTTGTAAGGATTACCTACTAAACTCCATCCATCAGCAACTGTACTTAAAATACTACTTACCGCAACCGTACCTGTTCTAGGTGTTCCCTTAGCACGAATAGTTGTTGATGTTGCATACGTATTGTTGTTGTTTAAATTGATACTTCTATCGCCTCTTATCAATATACGATATGCATTTCCTGCTGTAAGATTTCCTGCAGTTGAACCAACAGCAACCCACGCTTGCGTAGTAGGATTTAAAGTATATAAAGTTGATGTATTTAAAGCAGTTCTATCAAAGCCATTTGTATTGTCTCCGGTTCCTGTAATATGAGTTCCATAACCAGGTTTAGGATTATAAATGAGATCTGCCCTATACACGGTATACTTAGTATAATCAAATATTGCTCTAGCATTTTCCATCCAATTGTAGCGAATACTGCTTGGTGTAGTTACCGATGGAGCAATAAATCGATACGCTCTTCTGCCCGCTGGGAAGTATCTTTCTACAATCACACTGTCTGCATTGCTTAACGTACCTTCCATTCTGCCCAATTGCGCTGTTCCAGCTGCAGTAGATTTAAAGGTTACATCTTTTTGACCAAAATCAACTGTAGCACCCGAAGCTACACTAATCGAATATCCAGGATTAACCGTTAAAGTAGTGGTTGCTCCACTCAATGTTAAGGTTCCACCTACGGTAAAATCAACATCTATTATTGGGTTACCAGATGAAATGATGATCAAATCATTCCCAGCTGGTGTACCTGCTGGAGACCAGTTGCTTGAAGAACTCCACAAATTATCCCCTGCACCGCCTGTCCAAGTTTTATCTACACCTCCACTGTTTACTGTAATTACTGCTGAACCACTAGAACTACTAGATCCACAGCCTGTTGTTCCTGTTACAGAAACCAAAGTATAGGTGGTAGTAACCGTTGGTGTTACGGTGATATTTGGACCAGAAAAATAGTTACTCACCGTAAAATCAGCCGTCCCATCATTCAATACAACGGTATAAGGTCCTGTTCCACCATTTACTGCCACTTGCAAGTTGGCACTGCGGCCTATGGATATGGTGGTAGATCCTGACAATACTACCGAGGTAAAGGCCCTTGCATTTTGGGTAGTACTTGATGCCGTTGTTGAACGACAGCCATTGGCATCTAAATAATTAACCGTTACCACCTTTGAACCTGCGGTAATCCATTTTAATACTACTGAATTGCTGCTGGTGCCTACGCCACCTGAGGTAATGGTATAATCAGTATTTAAAGTGCCGGGTATTGTCCATACATAGTTGGTCATACCAGCTTCTGTGGAATAAGTGACATTTGTGTTTCCGCAAGTAGCTGACCCAGGGGCAGAAGTAAATGTAGGCGTTGTTGTTGCAAACACTGTCATCACAGCTGTTCCTGTATTGCCCGTTCCTGCAAATCCTGTGGCATCTGTAACAGAAACGATGCTATAAGTGGTAACTGAACCCGTTGGTGTTACGGATACATTTGTACCCGATACATAATTGGTTAATGTAACATTAGCATTGGTGATATCATTTGTATATACAACGGTATATGGTGATGTACCGCCGGTGATGGCAAAACTAATATTGGTGCTACCACCTGCACAAATGGATGTGCTTCCAGAAATTACAGATGAAGTTGGACCAGTAGTTACGGTTACATAAGCAGATCCGCTAAGACCAGTAGCCACACAAGTGTTAAACCCTGTAACTGAAACCAGCGTATAGTTGGTACCTACTGTAGGTGAAACGGGTATATTGCTTGCAGAAACATAATTATTGACCGTATAATTGTTTGTACCATCACTATATACTACGGTGAATGGTGAAGTGCCTCCGGTAATGGTTACCTGTAGGTTTGCACTCGTTCCCCTTGGTATGGAGGTTGTTCCTGAAAGTACCGCTGCACTGGCTGCATTGTAATCATTGATCACTGTTGCCGAAGATGTAGCAATACATCCGTTTGTTCCAGTAACTGTCAATGCATATGCTGCCGGTGTGGATACACTAACCGATGAAGTAGTGCTTACTTCAGTTGTTCCAATTTTCCAAGAATAGACGTTTCCGGTTTGCTGTGTTACCGACAATGTAATTGGCGCAGAAACAGTACAATTGAATGAGAATCCACCTGAACTTGATGCAATCACAGCATTAGGTGAAGGATTTACTGTAATGGTGATTGGTGTTGTATAATCGGAATAACAGGTTGTTCCACTATTGATGGCCACTGTTCTACGTTTGTAGCTTGTAGTTGCTGTTAATGCTGCTGGTGCATAAGTGGCTGATACCGCACCGGCAATAGTAACATAAGATCCTGATGCATTTGTTTGCCACTCATAGCTTATGGTTCCAGAACCTGTACCCAATCCTGTTGAGGTAATTGTGGCTGGTGTGGCTCCGGCACAAATGGTTTGAGCGTTTCCAATGGTTCCTGCAGTTACCGCTGCATTTACCGTTAATGTAACGGTAAGGGTGGAGCTTGATATTCCATCCGTAATCGTCATGGTACCGGTGTAGGTTCCCGCTGCTAAGCCAGCGTTTACAGGAATTCCGGTGATTGATCCGCCACCTGCTACAAAACTATTATTTGTAGTAGTAACATTTACCAAACCTGCTGTTAATGCTGCTGCATTCCAAGTGATGCTGTAAGCTGTTGGGTTTTCTGTAGCAGCGGTATAAGGTAGTGCTGAAGTTTGTGCAGCAGCACTATAACATACGGTTGTAATTGTTCCTGTTGATGTGATAGAAGGAACCAATTTATTCCATAAAACAGATATAGATGGACCATTATAATTGCTGGTAATTACATCAACCCGCCCGTTTCCATCTACATCTGCAATTTCTACACGGTAAGGCTGAGAGCCCACGGTAAAGTCTGATTTTGTGGCAAAAGTGCTGGCACTAAAAGCCACTCCAGAACCCGTAGTAGTGTTGCGGAATACAGATACCGAACTTGCTGCGGTAGCTGAGTTTGCTGTAACTAAATCAAGTTTGCTATCCCCATCCAAATCTCCTATGGCGATGCCATAAGGATTGGTACCGGTGGTATAGTCAATTTTGGCAGCAAATGAAACCGTGCCTACAACCGTATTGGTATTTCTGAACACAGACATCGTATTGCTTACGTTGTTGGCAACTGCAATGTCTTTTAATCCATCGCCATCAATATCACCAATGGTTACGCCATAAGGTGTAGAACCAGTAGTAAGATCAGTAGTTGTAGCGAATGCAATGGTATTGTAAGTTGACGAGTTTTTAAATATTCTTGCAGTTCCGCTTGTTGTTCCACTGGTGGCTACCAATTCTGGTTTGCCATCAGCGTCAAGATCTGCAACAGCAATAGCATTTGGAGCTGCAGCTGTTGAGCTTACGGAAACTTTGGCATCAAATGAAAGACTTCCGCTGGTAGAATTGTTTTTAAATACATTCAGTGCAAAAGAGCCTTCACAAGTAACGGCAATATCCATTTTGCCGTCTATATTAAAATCACCGAGTGCCATATATTTAGGCGAAGTATCGGTTGTTAAATCTACTTTTGTAGCAAATGAAATGGTTCCGCTTGTGGAAGTATTTAATAATACAGAAACCGTTCCTGCGGTTTTGTTGGCTACCAACAAATCCAATTTTCCATCTCCATCCACATCACCTGTAATCACCGCAATGGCTCCAGTGCCTGTAGCTATATCTACTTTAGCATCAAAGGAACTTGAAGTAATTGTTCCGCTGGTAGACGTATTGCGGTAAATAGATACGCTATTGCCTACAAAGTTTGCCACAGCAGCATCTGTTTTTCCATCGCCATCAAAATCTCCGAAGGCAACAGCCATTGGGTTTGTACCGGATGTGAAATCTACTTTAGTACTGAAGTTAACCATATTGTTTCCACCTGCAAAGGTTACTTTAAAAGGTGTAACTGAATAAGCCGACATATTGGTGGTTTTATTCAATACTGAAATGGGCTTATAACTTGCACCTGCTGGAACAGTTACGGTTAATGATGTTGCTGAAGCTGCACTGATAGTAGCTTTTGTATCTCCAAAATACACCACATTGTTAGCAACAGTGGCATCAAACCCTGCTCCAGTAATGGTTACAGTTGTACCAATGGCGCCACTTGCAGGTGTGAAGGATGTTATGACTGGTGGAGCGTCTGCAATACAGTTTACCGTAAAATTCCAACTAGCGGAAATAAAACTATTCGTTATAATATCATTTTTACCATTACCATCAAAATCTCCAATGGCTAATGCAGAATTTGTATGTGTACTAATAGAGGCACTAGTGGTTAAACTTGCAGAATTAATCACACCACTGGTTGCTGTATTGCGTAAAACGGAAGCACCAGCAGTTGAAGTACTGGTTAACGCTATATCTAACTTGCCATCCCCGTCAAAGTCTGCTAATTCCAATTTTCCTGGACTAGTAATGGTTGTAAAATCTACTTTACTTTCAAAAAGTGGTGTGCCGGCTGTAGAATAATTATTTCTGAAAATAGAGATGTTATTAGAAGCATTATTCGTCACCACCAAATCAGGTTTGCCATCTCCATCAATATCTCCAATTGCTACCGCTTTTGGTGTGGTATTGGTAGCATAGGCTATTGGAGTGGAGAATGAAATAGTAGTTAATGTAGAAGTATTGTGTAAAACAACCACAGAACCAGCACCTGCTGGGGAATGCAACCCTATAATATCTGGTTTATTGTCTCCGTCAACATCTCCTATTGCAATATTGGTAAATTTATAGGTACCGCCCAGACTGTATGAAGATTTTAACGCAAATGAAGTGGTAGTGATATTACCAATAGTAGCAGTGTTTTTAAACACCGTTAGAGAACTATTGTTTGGATCTATGGCTATAATATCTGGTTTTCCATCTCCATCTATATCTGCCATATCCAAACCTGCAGTAGCTTGTGGCGTATTATTTGGCGTAATATCTACTCTTGTATCAAATGTTATTGTTCCTGGACTTGAACCGGTTGTAGTAATATTTCTAAACATATTCACTAACATACTACCACTTGCATAATTCCCAATTTCTACCAAATCCAATTTCCCGTCACCATCAATATCCACTATTTTAACTGGAGTAGGATACATGCCAGAAACTGATAAATCAGAAATTTTTGTAAAAGAGGTGGATGTTATAGCACCTGTGGAAAGTGGATTCCTTCTCCAAACAGACAATGCATAATCAGTTCCTACCACCACATCTGATTTTCCATCGCCATCCAAATCTCCTACTGCCATAGTATAAGTATTATTAGTTGTTGGAAAACTTACACCCGTTTTAAAATTGGTTAAATTGTTTCCACCTGTGTAGGTTACCAAGAAAGGTTTAGCGCTGTACCCAATATGCGTATTTTCAGCATTGGTTACTGATATTGGTTGGTATGTTGCACCAATTGGTACGGTTACGGTTAACGATGTAGCTGATGCAGCAGAAACCGTTGCTTTTGTAGCTCCAAAATACACAGTATTATTGGCTGCTGTAGTACTAAAGTTAGTACCCGTAATGGTTACAGATGTCCCCACTGCACCACTAGTAGGAGTAAAGGAGGTAATGGTTGGAGGATTATTTACATAAAACCGATACACTCCCACCGTTGTAGTACCCTGAAATGCCGCAACGATATCTGGTTTTCCATCATTATCCAAATCACCAATAGACATCGCTAATGGGTTGGTGTTTGCGCCAAAATCTACTTTAGTAGCAAAAGTACTTGATGTAAATACGCCAGTACTTGTAGAAGTATTTCTAATAACTGAAATAGATTTACTACCATAATTCGAAAAGGCAATATCCAGTTTTCCATCTCCATCCAAATCATTAATGGCTATTCCAGAAGGGTTGGTGCCTGCAGTATAATCCACTTTAGCATCAAATGTAAATGCTCCAGATGAAGATTGATTTCTAAAGAGGGAAATAGAAACGCTGCCGTAATTGCTTACCGCAATATCATCTTTACCATCCCCATTCACATCGCCAAGTGCGATAAACATTGGGTTGGTACCAGTAGTATAATCTGACTTGCTTGCAAAGGATGAAGTTGATATACCGCCGATGAATCCTGTATTTCTAAACAAAGAAAGCGTTGTTGAACCATAGTTTGCAACGGCTATATCCAATTTTCCATCGCCATCCAAGTCTGATACAGCCACTCCATAAGGATTGGTACCTGTGGTAAAATCAACCTTCGTAGCAAATGAAGAAGACGTTAAGGCTGCACCTTTAGTGCATTGATTGTACAATACGGAGATTGATGTACTACTATAATTTGCCACTATCAATTCGGGCTTGCCATCACCATCCAAATCGCCACTTGTTATGCCATAAGGACTAGTACCTACGGTAAAGTCTTGTTTTGCTGCAAAACTAATGGTTGAACTACCTGGGGTTGATGTGTTTCTGTATAATGAAACGACAGATGTCGACGCATTGGTTAATGCAATATCTAACATTCCATCCCCATCTAGGTCTACAACGGTTAATAAATGGGGTCCATTGGTTGCGGCATATTCAATCTTGGTATCGAAATCATTAACGCCCAAGCTACCTGAAGTGGATTTGTTGGGGAATATTGCAAT
>CAMBYC010000034.1 GCA_945871875.1 Sphingobacterium thalpophilum | reverse complement strand
CACCGAAAAGACCAAATACTAGGTTTTAATGGTTAATGGTTAATGGTTAATGGTTAATTAAATTATTCAACATTATTCAATTAACATCGTTTGCAAATAAAAATAATATAAATTTCTTGAAGGGTAGACACAGGTGTCTGCCCTTTTTTTATGCCTCTTTAAACTGAAGATTTGTTGAATACAAATTTTTTTCGTTTTATAACGTTGTTGCCTGTAGGGGCGACCCTTGTGGTCGCCCGTTTTTAAATACGTCGCCATGTTATAAATACGTCACCAAGTTTTAAAAAATCTCCCTTTTTTAATAACAATGTTCCCCACACTTTGAAGCTAGTCAAGCCTTTAGCTTGACCACGAAGTGGTCATATATATATAGATCATTTATTCATATAAATACGACTCCGAAGGAGTCGAATCATTCAGCCAATATTTTTGATTTCAATGGCAACAGTAAAAAATCGTGGCTAATGGTTTTTTGGCCTCACAAAAAATCATATATTATTAATTGAAAATGTTAAAAACTTGTTAAGACGTGTTTACGTTGCAAATTTCAGCCAACTATTATCGTTTAGCTGTAATCTAACCAATACATAACATTTTAAAAACCAAATGCAAATCATTTATGAAAACAATCATGAAAAGAATTAGTGTCTTAGTTCTTGCAGCAGTTGCTGTAATTGCATTCTATGCATGTCAAAAAACCGGAGTTGATTCTTTGAGTCAATCTTCGGCATTATCAATCTACTTAACCGATGGTCCGGGAGATTTTAGTAAAGTATTGGTAGAAGTAAAAGCTGTAGAAGTAAAACTCGATACTTCAATGCACAAAGAAGATGATGAATATGGAGATACACATGGTGATAAAGACGATGACAAAGATGACGACCGTAGGGGACATGATGAATTTGGCCACTGGGATACTTTACAAGTAACCAATGGTGTTTATGATTTGCTAAGTTTACGCAATGGTGTTGACACATTAATGGCTGCAGGCAATATTAAAGGTAAAATCAGAAAAATCAGAATTACAGTTGGTACAGTTACTGTAATCAAAGACAGTGTTAGTTATCCGGTTACAATGCTTTCAGGATTAACCAATTATTTGTATGTGCACATTAAAGATGAACATTTGGATCACAATCAAGGGAGATCAAAAGTTTGGATTGATTTTGACATCCGTACATCAATTGTTTATATTAATGGCAAATACTATCTCAATCCAAGGTTGAAACCATTCTGTGATAAGAACTTCGGAAGGGTTGAAGGGGTTGTTTTACCAGCTGATGCAGGAGTTAAAGTTACCATTTCAAATGGCACTACAACAGCAACAGCAATTCCAGAAAGAAATGGGGAATATAAAATCCGCGGTTTGGCAGAAGGAACTTATACAGTAACATTTCAGTCTTCTACAGGCTATAAAGAACAAGTATTGAGCAACATTGTAGTAAAAAAATCAAGAGAAACAAAAATTCCGACAGTAACCCTTGTGAAATAGTACCATAGCAAATCCGAACCTATACAACACCGCCCCAAATGGCGGTGTTTTTCATTTTTAATACATCAAATCAATAACTTTGGAGAGACTAATATTAATTTTTTCCTCAATTCATCGAGGAGCTTCCTCGAAGCACCAAAATGATGCGAAGGGGCTACTCAACGTTGTGAAATCGCATTTTGGAGTAGATTAAAAATCACAAAACAACAATTACATTCAATGCACCTGCTTAAATTCATTGTCTTTTTAACACAAACCCTATTATTTATACCGTTCAACCATCATCCAACCAAGTATACAAGTAATAAAGTAAAAGCTTTAGAATCTCCAATTACTAAAACTGAGGTAACCATTTTGCTTCAACCTTTTACTGGTTTCCCTAATGCTGAGCTTATCTATATTTCGGAGCAAATAAAAAAATTATATCCTAAAGTAATTATCCAAAACCCTATTGATTTACCGCAAAATGCATTCAATCAAGTAAGAAAAAGATATAGAGCAGATTCAATCATTATCTATCTTAGTAAACAAACAAAGTATGGTTTTCTTACTATTGGACTAACTACAAAAGATATCAGTACAACTAAAGGAAAAAATCTTGATTGGGGAATAATGGGGCTTGGGCTATGTCCAGGTAAATCATGTATCGTTTCATCATTTAGAATAAAGGGTAAAAATAGATTGGAAAAGGTTTTCAAAGTGGCAATTCATGAATTGGGTCATACACAAGGATTGAAACATTGTCCAATCTCAACTTGTTTAATGAGAGACGCTGAAGGAAAAGATAAACTTAATGAGGAAAAAGAATTTTGCCCGAAATGTAAAAAAGTATTGATCAAAGCAGGATGGGGAATTAAATAAAATCAGAGTGGGTAATTGAGATGAGGCTTGCATGTAATCAATCTTTCAGCAATTTTTAAAACCTATACCTTTAAATTGTCAATTCATTCAAGCCTTTAAAATAAATTGATTAAAATGATTGTTTATTCTGCATTTAGTGGTGATGATAACACCCAGATTAAAAACGCACAGCAACACATGTACAATTATTTGATTTGGGAGATTTTTTCAAAAAGCAAAAACACATTCCTCTTATGCGATAATGTTTGCGAGATATTATCTTCCGAACAAAGAATAAAACTTATCGAAAAAGATTCTTTTGACCATAGAACTTTACAGGGAACTCATGATTTAATTGCTACTTCATTTCGTTACTTGAAACGAGATGGTGCAATTTACATTATTTGAACCTAGTTCTGCCGAAATAATTCATTACTTCAACTCAAATTATATAGATTGGAATAGCTGTGGATTATCTAATAATGAATTGATTTGGGCTTACCAATGGAATCTTTATTTTAATTCCATTCTCGAATCTTTAACATCAATAAAGTCACAGCTTCCTAAATTTGTCCGAAATGTGATGATTGCTTCAGCATTAAAACAGAATATTAAAAGTGGAACAGAAAGTGAACATCAACTCGTAAATATGTTGATTGAATACTTTAATCTTACAAATGTTTTGACAAAATAATTTGATATGAAAACATATTCTACATGGGTGAATTTTTAAATCGCATTCTTTTACATTGCTTTTATCCTCTTTATAAAATAATCTGTAAGAAGAACCCAAGCGAAACATTAAACAATTTTTGGATTATTGCGTATAGAAATAAAGGATTTTATCCTAGTTCAAATACTATTAAAAGTGGAAAGTGGTTAATATTTACTAATATAAATGAAGTAGATTTATTGTGGCAAACTATTAAAAGTGCTACTGAAAATGGTTTGTTAGGTAATAGTTCTAAAGTTGCAACAGCAAAACCTAATCCAAATGCAAAAGACCCGAATGAAAAAGTTATTTGTGTCTACACCTACAACTTTGAAGATAAGGATGATGTAATGAGGGTAAGACAAGTTTTAAGAAGTTTGGGAATAACAAAAAAAATCCCTTATAAAACTGATATAAAAACATTGCAAGGTGAATATCAAATAAATGGTAAAAATAGAATTAGCCTTTACTATGAATAATTTAAACCCGGATTACGCATCAGAAGGAAAATAAATTATTTGGCTAAAGCCATTTCAAAAATACTCTAAAACCCCTAGCTAAAGCTAGGGGCTATCAAAGAACGGCTTTCAATTTTTCTAATGTATAATCTAGGTTATACCAGATATTATTCTAAAGAAAATTAATTACCTGTATATTAATTAATCATTTTATACATTTGGGGTCCCCAAAAAAAAACAGCCACCGTTTCCGATGGCTGTTGTCTAACTATATACTTATTATCTTATTGTTTAACCGTAGTAGTGACTGCCGGCACCTGATCGTTCCACTCTTTTATCAACTTCTTCTGGGCAGGATAGGTTTCGTTTAAGGTATTGCCCTCATACATTCTGCCGTTTTTAATTACAAACTGAATGCTGTTGCTATTGCGAATATTCTCTAACGGATTTTTATCCAAAATGAGCATATCTGCCAATTTCCCCTTTTGTAAACTTCCTAAATCTTGGTCAAGACCTAATGCCGTAGCACCCGTAATGGTGGCTACTTTCAACGCATCCAAATTGCTCATGCCACCGCTGGCTATAGACCAAAGTTCCCAATGGTAGCCCAAACCTTGCAACTGCCCGTGACTTCCAATGCCCGCTAATCCGCCTTGTGTTACAATGGAATTCATGGTTTCGGCGTGCTTCTGAAACACATGTTCTTCTGGCATAAACCATCCACCACGTCGTCTGCTTTTTGCTGCCAACTCTTCGTAAGGTGTAAAATGCTTCAACTTTTCGTTTTTCATTGGACTTTCAGTAGCGTAATAATAATTCTCTGCCCATGGACCGCCATAAGCCACCAACAATGTGGGTGTTACCGCCATTTTAGCATCGGCAATGGTTTTGGTTACGTCTTTAAACAAAGGATATATAGGCAATGAATGTTCGTGGCCGGGATAGCCGTCGAACAAGTTGGTCATATTTAATTTGAAATCCAATCCGCCTTCGGTTGTAGGCATTAGGCTTTGTTCTTTAGCTGCCATAATTACCCATTGTCTGTTGAGGCGATTTCCTGTTAAATACATCTTGATGTACTTGGTATTGTAATACTTGCTGTATTGTTTCAACACCTTTCTGGTTTGATCGAGGTCTTTTAAATTGTACATCCAATAACCCACGCCCGGACCGGTTGAATAAATTCTTGGACCAACAATTTGTCCGGCATCCACCATATCGCCGTAGGTTAAAACGTCGGTAGTAGCCGTTTGAGGGTCGCGGGTTGTGGTAACGCCATAAGCAAGGTTTGCGGCATATACCCAAACTTGGTTTTTGTGCAATCCCCAGTAAGGCCACATGTGCGAGTGCGTATCTACAAAACCCGGAACAATTGTTTTTCCAGTGCAATCAATCACTTTAGCAATTGCCGGCACCTGAAGCGTTCCGCTTTTCCCAACCGCTTCAATTCTGTTGTTTACAACCAATACATCACCATTTTCTATTACTTCTTCTCCGTTCATGGTGATGATTCTTGCATTTTTCAGCAACAATGTACCAGAAGGCATATCGCGAGGATAATATACTTTAACCTGGGTTTCTTCAGGCTCATAGGTGGCATCTTTTTTGGCGATTGCTTTTTTAGTGCTATCGGTTTTAGCTGTTGCAGAATCCAATTTGGCTTTCGCAACTGCTGTGGAATCCAATCCGGCAGCTTTCTTTTTGGCTTCAGCTTTCTTTGCCAATTTTACAGAATCTTCAAAAGCTTCCGCTCTCTTGATGTCGTAAACAAAGTGACCGTTTCCAATAGACCAATGCACACGCTGGGAATTGCCTTCCCAAGAAGGAAATTCGCCACCGATATCCGTTAATTTGCGAGACGGAAAACTACTCGATGCTGGATCAGCCACCGAAATATTTACGGTTTTTCCTGTGTTGGGGATGGTTACTACATAAATATCATAGTTTACTTGTGCCAAAGCTTTTGGACCTTTCGGCGCCATAGTGATGGTAGCTGCTGATGATGCCATTTGCACTTCGCGCTCGTTTGGTTCGTGCAACATGCAATTGTTTACAAAAGCTGCTGCATTTCTGCTCATCAAGAAAGTTTTGCCAGCTGTTTCATCGTCTGCTTCCGCAATAGAACCGTACGGAGTTATGCCTGTTACATGTACAATGGTCTTTTCATCCGTTCCATCCCATTTGATAGAAGTAAGATTTCCGCCTCTTGAATTTAAGAAGATACGATCTTGATAATCGCCATTAAAATGCGGATTTCCTCTGCCATTGGCTTTGTCGATAACCGTGATGTTTCCGCCCGAAGCCGGAATCCAGCACAATTCCATTTCAGCACCTGAAACCGAAGGATCTACGGTTTCTTTAAAAATTCTAGCACCTGCTTTAAGGAAAACGATTTTATCGTTGGTAAGATTCCAGTTGATATCAGTATATAAAGCCGAAGTGGATGTAATTTTGGTGGTGGTATTTCCTTTGGGTCCGAAATTGGTTTTGTATATATCGCCGCCATTGTCGTCGTTCCAAGTTACAAAAGCGAGTTGTTTACCGTCTGAACTCCACATTGGATTGGCTTCGGTAAAATTGTTGGTAGTGATTCTTACTGGTTTTCCGTTGGGGTAATCCATCAAATACAACCTGTTCAAGACTGTAAATGCCAACTTCGATCCATCTGGTGAAGGAACCGCATCTCTAATTTGGCTTGCTAATGCGAAAGTGGTGTCTTTTACAGGATATTTGAACGCCAATTTTGGACCCAAATCCAAATTCAAATTCACGGTGAAAGGAATTTCAACCGCTTTATTGTCGGCGATATTGATTTTCCATAGTTTGCCGCCGTAGCTAGCAATCAAGAATTTGCTGTCGGGCGTAAATGCCATTGCGGGCAACACGCCTAATGGCGCGATAGATTCTTGTTCGTCGCGTTGAACAGGATAAGCCAACCAACGCTCGTCGCCGGTTTTTAGGTTGCGGATAATCAAGCCAGTTTTGTCTTCGTAGCGTGTGCCATACACCAACCAGTTGCCGTCTTTCGACAATGTTGGGGTAAATGCTGAACCGTATTTAGAAGTGATTGAGCTCATTTTTGCGTTTTCTCTATCGTACACGCCAATTTGGTATTGGGGAAGTTGGGCGTTGTAGTTCCAGGCGCTGGTGCGCATAGAGAAGTAAATATATCTACCATTAGGATCTGCAAAAGGGTCGATGGTTTTTAGGTTAGCGGGTTGATCAATCAACGCCGTTCCGCCGCCGCCATCTTTATGGTACAAAAACAATTTCGGAAATCTACGACCTTTAGATGCCACGATGTATTCGCCATCGGAGGTCCAAACTGCTGCTGGAAAGTCTTCGGTACGTTCTTTTGTTAATTGTATAGTATCCTCTTTAATTCTGTCGATATACCAGATATTGTCGGAGCCGCTGCGGTCGGAGGTAAACAAGATTTTGTTACCATCTGGGCTAAAACGCGGGTGCGATTCAAAAGCGATACCCTTAGTAACGGGGGTTGCTACGCCGCCGGCGATGGGGAGGGTATAGATGTCGCCCATCATATCAAACGCGATGGTAGTGCCGTCGGGGTTAACATCCACCGACAACCAGCTACCCTCTTTGGTGTCGAATGCGATTTTGCGGGCGGGTTTTAGTGGTAAATTGCTGAAGATGGTGTATTTCACTGAATCTTTCAGGGTGGTATCTCCGGCAACTGGTTCATTCTTCCATGAAAAGTTATTCAGATTTATTTTGGAAGATGAATGTTGTAAGGCGATTGAGCCCAATATACTAGAAGGTAAGGCCGCGACAAGGAGCCAAGATTTCCATTCCATAAGCGTAATTTAATTTTGAGGAAGTAAGTTAATGAAAATTTGGAATTAGGAGTTAGGAGATAGGAATTATAAGTTATAAGTTATGAATTATGAGTTATGAATTATGAGTTATGAATAAGGGATTAGATTTTAATTTATAGATTTCGGGTTTAACTTTTGTAAATATCTGAAAATTGCACAATAGATTATGCAGTTTATAACTTTTTTTGCATATTCGGTTGTGCATTTTTTGTAGAATCATTTTATAACATTCGTGTATTCGTGGCAAAAAATTAGTGGATTTGTGGCAAAAAATATTTACGGAATTCTTGAGTGCCAAAAGATGATGTTGAAAATTCAATGAGACAATCATCAAAAAAAATCCAACGCAACTTTTATAAAAGCGAATAAAAAATAACCTCGTTACTTTTTCATTTCAGCATCACGAAATGCACGCTTAGTCTGTTCAATTTCACTACTGCTAATGCCTACTTTTTTTTGCGATTGTGCGCCATTTTGCAATTTCTTGCTGTATATCATTTCCCCTTGTACAGTCCGAGATTAGGGTCTAAATACAAGATAGGTTGGTTGGAACTCAGCCAAGCTATCTTGTATTCAAATTAAAAATCTCCTTTCCCCTCAAACGTTGTGCATTGAGCATTCCCATTAATTGAGGTGCTGCCATTGGTTTCCAATCGACATATACCCAAATAATAGTTTCATTCTTCTTCATAGTTTCTTCGATGTTTTAGGGGCACGCTTTGCTGTTTTAATTCCGGCATCTTGCAATTTTCTACCCAACGGGTCAGTTTCTGCTACCATGGAAAGGTCTTTCTCCAAGCCGAGCACAAATAGCACTTGCAAGTAGCTGCCAATGGCAACGGTAGGAATTCCCTGTTCGATATTGTACACTGTTTTTCTGCTGATGCCTGCTCGTTCTGCAACTTGCTCTGCACTAAACTTTCTGCGCAGTCGCGCAAGCTGAATATGTTCTCCCAGTACATTTAAAACCTTGAGATTTTTGGGTAATATTGCCGGTGCTGTTTTCATATAATGTGTCTTATAATACGCAAATATATTATTATTTATCCTTTTTATGACACGTTATAATATTTTTCTTACTATGCCATTAATGCATTCAGTAGAAATCTTAGTAAATATCTTTTAATACTGCAATGAATTTTGATAGAGAAATTTGTAAGTATCTACAACAAACGATAACTAAAAAAGCATTGAACTACTGTGCCTTTACAGTTTGTTTTATTTTATTATATTTTTCACTTCACAGATAAGTCAATAAAAGAGAAGCATGGAATACCTAAAGTTCATGTATTGGGGGCAAATTAATTTGCAAAATGCTTGGGTAATAAAAGATGATCTAGAATATCCTATGATGAATGTTTTCCGCTTTGGGTGTTTGGGATGGGGTATTGAGTGGGGGAGATCCTAGATAATGCAATTTTTTGGTTTTTATTTAATTACTGAAAAAAAACAATACAAAATTCTATTATAAAGCATCTTATTATTAATATAAACAGTATTAGCCCCCATAGGTTAGTTTTCTTTTATTATGAATTATAATTGGGGAATCAGATTTTAATGTACAGATTTCGGTTTTAACATATATAGATATGAGAATATTGCACAATACATTGTGCAAATAATCACTATTTTTGCACAATAGAAAATGCAATATGCACATATTATTAGAACAATCAGAACGCTTATTAGCAAATACTAGTCTAAATTTTAAACGCTATTTATTTGGTTTGATAAAATGGGACAATCGATTAATTGGCATAAAAGGTGCTAGAGGTACAGGTAAAACTACACTTTTACTGCAATGGATAAAAGAGCTACAATTACCTTCAGAAAAAGCTGCATACTTTTCTTTGGATGATTTGTATTTCACCACACATTCTTTAAAAGATACCGTTACCACATTTTATAAAAATGGGGGTATTGTTTTAGGGTTAGATGAAGTGCATAAGTATAAGAATTGGTCGCAAGAAATAAAGAATATTTACGATTTCTTTCCCGATTTAAAAATCATTTTTACGGGCTCATCAATCATTGATATAGCCAAACAAGAAGGAGATTTAAGCAGAAGAGCATTAATGTATGAACTAACGGGTTTATCATTTAGAGAATATTTAGCAATGCTTAATATTATTCATTTACCCATCATTCAGTTGGAGGATTTACTTTTTAATGTTACTGAAATCAAGAAGTCTATTCCGTTGAATTTTCGTCCATTAGAACACTTTAGCAATTACTTACAATTTGGTTTTTATCCATTTGGACTAATCGATACTTCAACTGCATACCAACGAATCAATCAATTGATTAGAACTATAGTTGAGGTAGATATGGCAGAGTTGAAAGATTTTGATATCAGGAATGCGAAGAAAATATTACAGCTTATTTATGTAATTGCACAGCAGGTACCATTCAAGCCAAATTTAACAAATTTGGCAACAAAAACAGGTATACATAGAAATTCGTTAACCAATTATTTGCACTATTTAGAACAAGCAAAAATTATTACAATGTTATATCCTGCGGGGAATAGCAATGCTATTTTACAAAAGCCAGAAAAAATCTATTTAAACAATACAACATTGTTAATAGCTCTTGCAGAAGAGCAAGCAAATATTGGATCTATAAGAGAAACTTTTTTCCTTTCGCAAATGCAAACTTTGTATAAGGTTCAATTTCCGCAACAAGGCGATTTTATTGTGCTTGGGAAATATACATTTGAAGTTGGAGGAAAAGGAAAGAAATCCAAGCAGATTGAAGCAGTATCAAATGCTTGGGTAGTAAAAGATGATGTAGAATATCCTATGATTAATGTTTTGCCACTTTGGATGTTTGGGATGTTGTATTGAGTGGGGGAATTCTAGATTTTGTATTCCAAAGCTATTTTTGCAGTTAATAAACCATTAGGCTGGCATAAGTTCTTCAGTTAACTGCCTAAGATTTGCTACAAACCATTTTGAGGTTAAAAACCAAATACACATTTTTGCATTAAACAAACCTATGATGAAAACCAAGCTAACATTAACAATAGAAAAATCAATAATTGAAAGGGCAAAATTGTACGCTAAAAATACTGGAAGAAGTTTGTCAGAAATTATTGAGCATTATCTTGACACAATTACACAAGATAATGACACGGAAACAATACCTCCTACACTTAAAAAAATAGTAGGTGCTGTAAAACTTCCGAAAAACTTCGATGAGGAAAAAGAATTGCGATCTTATTTAGAAAAGAAGCATATATGAAAAAGATTTTTTAGACACATATATAGTAATTGACATTAGTTTTTCAAATTAAGTTTTGTGGTAAAAATCCCACCAATTGCAATTCTGTAAAACCCTTATGCCAAACCAGTAATTGTTATTTAACAAGCATCAACATTTGAGTAAACAAGAATATCTTCACTTTGACAGTGAATTTGTTCATCGGAGTTGTACACATCAACTCTCCAAATGAAAAATAGTTCTTCTTTAGACAATTGTTTAAATAAATGTGTTACAATATGCTTAATTTCTTCATTACAAGAAGCAATTTTATGCTCAGCCTTCACATTAACAACATACTTATCACTTTGGTATAAGCCACCAAAATCAACATCAGAAAGCCAAATCTCAGAATACTTTCTGCTTGCTTTATTTTCAGCACAAAATATATCTTTTAGCTTTTTCTTTAAATCATCTATAGATATTGTTGTAACCATAATATCATGTTTTTTATTGACTGTAAAAATGATTCCACATCGGCTTTATTAGTTCCAGTTGAATATCTAAGACTTTCATCCCACTTACTAATGACTGACCAATCGGCACCAAATACTAAATCAGTACTTATCTTATTTGAAAATTCTGTATATAAGCCAGATAAAATTAACAATTGTTCATAATCATGAACTTTAAAAGGTTTGTAAAGACTGTCTTTATCTATTCTTTTTGTTTTATTTATTGGTAATTTTCGGCCTTTTGAATTATCAAAATCAAAAAAATCATGGATTACCAAAGTCTTACAAATTTTAGCTTTTAACCGAAGTTCAAATGCATAACCACCTAAATAATAAGCATCATCAAAAAATCCATTATCTAATAGAAACTCAGCAACTGATAATTTTTTATCTGACAAATCAATTATTTCTGCTTCTGTTCTCAAAACAATAAATATTTCCCTAAAAATAACAAAAATAAATGTAACATTTTTGTCAATTCACCAAAGCATCAGCTAATGTACAAAAGCTATTTATAAAAATTAAAATTATAAAAACAAGAAATACTAAATAAACTTCATGCCTTTTTAATATTCCTACTTGGATTAATTTTAACCTAAAAATTATCATGACCGAAAAACAAATTGAACGCATAAAACTAAAAATCGCAAAATATAAAAAAGCACTTGCCGATGATAAAAAATTTTGGGGTGGATATTATCACGATGGACAAGGAATTAGATATGTTATTCCGGAACAATACATAAAAATTAGCGACTATAAAGGTGCCGTAAAATACTTTAACTGGTTTGCAAAAAACTTCCCAGACGATACTTGTTATCCAATATTTTTATTTGAGTGGACTTTCTCACTTTTCAAATGTGGGAAATTAGAAGAAGCTGAAAAGAAAGCACACAGAACTTTTTTTTCAAATACCTATTTGTTAGATAATTTTCTAGGTAAAGAGCCATTGCAACTTGAAAAAAACGAAAGTTTTAGTTGGGAATCTGAATCTTTGCTAAAACATTTTACGTATTCAAACAAAGACTTAGAATTTACCGCATTTGGAGAATGGCTTGAAACCGTTTTACAAAGTCGTACATTTTTAGACAAAGCGAATAATTTTATTGAAATTAGTAGACAACTAAAAATTGAATCCGAAGTAGAAAAAAGGGGTGATTTAATTAAACGCTTGAATGAAATAAAATATGAATAGAAATAAAATACATTTTATTGTAAAATTCAATTTTACAATTTTAGTTGGTTTTAGCTAATACCAATCTAATTTCTTAAGAAATTCAATTTATAATTTATAATTCATAATTAATATCTCTACATTCCAAACGTACTCAAAAACTTAATTCGCATAATTTTCAATTGGTCCATCTCTAAGTCCAAATCCGACAATTCCTCTTTTGCCACTTCCAAACTGCTGGTTTCGCAACTTTTAAAATAATCGAGGATATCGATTTGATCGTCTTCATCTACCAACTGGTTGATGGCATAATCCAAATTAAGCTTGGTTCCACTGGCTACAATGGTTTCCATCTCATCGTATAATTTTTCCATCGATAAATCTTTGAGTTTGGCGATGGTTTCTAAAGGAATTTTTTTATCTACCTGCAAAATGATGAAAACCTTGTTGCTGCTCTTGTTTACCAAAGAACGCATCACAAAATCGTCGGGAATTTCAATATCATTTTCTTCAACATAGTTTTTAATCAACTCCACAAACTGGGTTCCGTAACGTATGGCTTTACCCTTACTTACCCCACTGATTTTCTCCAAAGCCTCCATACTGATGGGATATTGAATCGCCATATCTTCCAAAGAGTTTTCAAGAAAAATTACAAATGGTGGTAGCTTTTTTTCTTTCGCAACTTTCTGACGAAGCTCTTTTAGTTTTGCCAACAAAGCTGGGTCTATTATCGGCGGACCAGCAATTACTGGAGTTTCTTCTTCATCATCGTCTGAATCTTCAAACTGTGAATTAAGAATTATGGTAAATGATGTTGGATTTTTTAAAAATTCGGCACCTTTTGAAGTAATTTTTATAACTCCATATTCTTCAATGTCTTTTTCTAATAAGCCTTCCATCGTCATCTGACGCACCAAAGCATTCCAAAAATGTTCGGTTTCATCTTTCCCGATAGCAAAAACATCCAACTGCTCGTGACGATACATTTGGTTTTGTGCAGTCTTTTTGCCTATTAAGATATTGATAATGTATTGAGTAGGAAAACGTTCGTCTAAAGCTTTTATCGTATTTAATAGATGAACCGCATTTTCGCCGGCTTCTGTTTTTTCTTTTGGATGCAAGCAATTGTCGCAATAACCGCAATTTACATCGGGGTAGGTTTCCCCGAAATAACTCATGAGGATTTTTCTTCTACAAACACCACTTTCAGCAAATCCAACGGTTTCGCTGATGAGCTGTGCACCCACTTCACGCTCGCTCAAGGGCTTATCACGCATGAGGTGCTCCAATTTTGAAACATCTTTGTGCGAATAATACAAAATACAAATTCCTTCTAACCCATCTCTACCAGCTCTACCCGTTTCTTGGTAGTAGTTTTCAATACTCTTAGGAATATTATAGTGGATAACATAACGAATATCGGGTTTGTCGATGCCCATTCCAAACGCAATGGTGGCCACAATTACCTGGATATCCTCATTCATAAACTGGTCTTGTCGATCTGCCCGAAGTTTGCTGTCCATCCCTGCATGGTATGCAACGGCTTTAACTTTATTTGCGTTTAATATGTCGGCTAGTTCTTCGGTTGTTTTTCTATTGAGGGTATAAATGATTCCCGTTTTTCCTTTGTGTTCAGAAATAAATTTCACAATATCTCTTATGGTGGTATCTTTTTTTAATTTTGGTCTAATCTCATAAGATAGATTAGGGCGGTTAAAAGAAGATATAAAAATAGCGGGTTCACGTAAGTTTAAGGTTGAAACAATATCATTTTGCACTTTTGGGGTAGCTGTAGCCGTTAATGCAATAACAGGTATTTCTGGGTTGATAATATCCATCATTTCCCGCAACCTGCGGTATTCTGGTCTAAAATCGTGGCCCCATTCAGAAATACAATGGGCTTCATCTACTGCAAAAAATGAAATGGTTAGACCTTTAAATATTTCTAAGTTTTCAGTTTTGGTGAGTGTTTCAGGAGCAACGTATAACAATTTTGTTTTACCAGATGCAAGATCTTCGTGCACTTCTTTGATTTCCTTTTTTGTAAGGGTAGAATTTAAAAAGTGAGCAACATCGTCATTACTACTATAGCCACGCACCAAATCAACTTGGTTTTTCATTAATGCAATAAGTGGGGAAACGATTATCGCACAACCAGGAAGGAGCATTGCGGGCAATTGATAACAAAGAGATTTCCCACCACCAGTAGGTTTAATTACGAATGTATCTTTGCCAGAGAGCAAACTTTCTATTATTTCTTTTTGATTTCCTTTAAATCCATCGAAACCGAAATATTCGCGAAGTGAAGGGATAAGGTTCCAATTATCGGAAATATTCGATTCAGGAATTTGGGTTGATTTTGTTTTGCTTTGTTTTTTTGCAGTAGCCATTTCATTCAATTTTTTCAAACACACAATAATATAAACTGCAGCTTACGGATGATTGTTGCTAGTTAAGTATGTACAAATTTACTAAATAGTGAGCATTTAAAAATTAAATCAATGTCAACGATTTGGTATTATAGCTTAATCTGTTAGAAACTTGTTTCATAATCCATTTAAATTGATAATTTTGAAGATAATTGTAGTTCATGAAATCTATTATCGAGGCAGCAAGAAAAACCATTGAAACAGAGGCGGCAGCCATAAAAGGGTTAGCAGATTTTATTGATAAAGATTTTGAACAAGTAGTAGGGTTGCTGATGACTTTCAAAGGTAGATTTGTAGTTAGTGGCATTGGTAAAAGTGCAATAGTTGGACAAAAAATTGTAGCTACTTTTAACAGCACCGGCACCCCGTCAATATTTATGCACGCTGCGGATGCCATCCATGGCGATTTGGGAATGGTTCAGGAAGATGATGTGGTGATGATTATTTCAAAAAGTGGGGAAAGTCCGGAAATAAAGTTTTTGGTTCCATTGATAAAAAATATGGGGAATCCGCTAGTTGCTATGACAGGCAAAATTCCATCGTTTTTATCTTTACACAGTGATTATGTATTAAATAGCACAGTTCCAGTTGAGGCTTGTCCAAACAATCTTGCTCCAACATCAAGTACAACCGCACAAATGGTAATGGGCGATGCTTTGGCAGTATGTTTGATGGAGCAAAAAGGTTTTACTGGAGAAGATTTTGCAAAATATCATCCGGGAGGAGCTCTGGGTAAGAGATTGTATTTACGGGTGGCAGACATCTATCCTAAAGAGGCAAAACCGCAAGTAAAATCAGGTGATGGAGTAAGACAAGTAATAGTTGAAATTACTCGCCATAGGTTAGGGATAACTGCTGTTTTGGATGATGATGGTAAACTTGAAGGTGTAATCACAGATGGTGATTTGCGAAGAATGCTTGAAAAAAACGGAGATGTAGATTTGCAGAGAGCAAAAGATATAATGAGCTTGAATCCTAAAACAATTGAAGCCCAAACTTTAGCAGTTTCCGCATTAAATATAATGCGTCAAAATAATATAACGCAGTTACTCGTTACCGATGAAAATATTTACGTAGGTGTTTTGCATTTACACGATTTAATAAAAGAGGGAATTATATGAAACATTCGTACAACTATGTAGCAATAATGGCTGGGGGAATTGGAAGTAGGTTTTGGCCTATGAGTAGACAAACTTATCCAAAACAGTTCTTGGATATTTTGGGAACAGGAAAAACACTTATTCAACAAACTGTAGATAGATTTGCAAAATTTATTCCTTTAGAGAATATTTTTATTGTTACTTCAGAAGAATACAATCCAATTGTATTGGAACAATTGCCACATATAAAACCTGAGAACATACTTTGTGAGCCTTCTCGAAAAAACACAGCTCCTTGTGTTGCTTATATTTCTTACAAACTTCAGCAAATTAATCCAGAAAGTTCACTTATTTGTGCACCTGCTGATCATCTTATTTTAGATGAAACAGAATTTGAAAGGGTTTGTGTGGAAGCACTTGATTTTACAAGTAAAAATGATGCATTACTTACTTTGGGCATAAAACCTTCTTATCCAAATACTGGCTATGGGTATATACAATACGACCAACAAATAATTACAGATCATGTTTTTAAAGTAAAAACATTTACTGAAAAACCAAATTTTGAGTTGGCACAAACATTTCTTGCAAGCGGAGATTTTCTTTGGAATGCAGGGATTTTTGTTTGGCAAATTAAAAACATCATAACTGCATTTAGAACCTATCTACCCGAAATGGCAGAGGTTTTTGATGCTGAAATTGAACATTTCAATTCAAATACTGAAAAAGAAGCAATTGGTAGAATTTATCCTCAGTGTACCAATATTTCGATTGATTATGGTATTATGGAAAAAGCTCACAATGTGTATATAATACCTTCAGCATTTGGATGGAGTGATTTAGGAACTTGGAATTCGGCGTATGAAAACATGGAAAAAGATGAAAATGCAAACGCAATTAAAGGGAATAATATCATTACTGTTGATACTTCTAATTGTATGATTCAAGGTAAAGAAGAAAAATTATACCTTTTGCAAGGCTTAGAAAATTATATTTTAATAGATACAAAAGATGCACTATTGGTTTGTAACAAAAATAAAGAGCAAGAAATAAAAGAATATGTTGCTGATATAAAGAGGAAAAAAGGGGAAAAGTTTTTGTAAGGAGTAGTGATTAGTAATTAGTAGTTAGTTGTTAGTTGTTAGTTGTTAGTAATTAGAATTTTAAACTAACTGCTAACAACTAACTACTAATTACTAACAACTAACTACTAACTACTCACCCAAACGGTTGCTCTATCGAAACACTTTGCTTCGAAAAGAAATGAGGTCCATCTTCACTGATATATAAACAATCTTCTAAGCGAATACCAAATTCACCGGGAATTGAAATGGTTGGTTCATCGCTGAAACACATTCCAGGTGCAATTTTAGTGAGGTTTCCTTTTACAAAATTAGTCCATTCGTGACCTTCTAAACCAATACCGTGGCCGGTTCTGTGGGGTAAGCCTGGTAATTTGTATCCTTTTGCAAACCCGTTTGATTCTATAACTTTTCGGGCTGCGGAATCAACAGATTCGCAAGTTGCACCAATTTTAGCGGCAGCAAAAGCAGCATCCTGAGCGGCTTTTTCAAGGTTCCAAACATCAATTTGTCTTTGTGATGGCTTACCTACACAAATAGAGCGTGTAATATCTGAGGCATATCCCTCACAACTTGTTCCACCATCTACCATTACAATATCACCTTCTTTTATTGTTTGAGGGGTAATGCTACCGTGTGGCAATGCAGAATATTTTCCCACTTGAACAGAAGCACCACCACTATAACCCAATTTCCTAAATGCTGCTGAAATATTTGCACCCAATTCTGATTGCGACATTCCAGGTTTTATTGTAGCAAAAGCAGCTTTGTAGGCTTCAATGGTAACATCACTCGCTTTTTGCATTAATGCAATTTCAGCCTTCGATTTTATCATCCTACAACCCGCAGTTATAGGTGTGGCATCTACAATTTCAAATCCCATTGCAGCTTTTTTAACACCATCTACAATAAAAAACCTTACCCGCTCTTCCATGCCTATGCGATGGTGTTTTACGCCTCTATCCTTTATCACACCAGCAATTAATGAATATGGACTTTCATGCTCTTCCCAACAACGAACCTCATCTCCAAAAACCGGCAACAACAACTCTCTAGCACGATCTTCTTCAAACTTTGGACAGATATATGCAATTGCACCTTTTGCTGGTATAACCACCCCGAAAGTTCGCTCACTTTGTCCCCAACGCATTCCAGTAAAATAATAACAGGCGGTTGTGCCTTCCATAAAAATTCCATCCAATTGTGCCTTTGCCATCAATTCCTGAGCCTTTGCGATTCGCTGCTTTCTTTCATCAACAGTAATCGGAACTACTCCATCCGTCATCGGTTGAAGAGAATTAATGATTGACGGAAGAGTATCAAATTTATTTTGGTTTCCTTCTCTTCCAAAAAGATTTCCCGTTAACGCCATTGCACCTGAACCTAAAGCTGCAATATTGATGAATTTCCTTCTATTAAATGCCATTGTGAGTGATTATAGTAAAACTAAAGGTATAGATTTAAAATAATTTTTTATTTGATTTTTCTGATTGCCGCATCTATAACCAAACAAATGCCACTATTGAAAACAACTAACGCTGAAGTGCCATATAAAAACCAGCTTCCGCCTGCGACTTTAATATTTCCTGCATCTATTGCCATACATAATCCTGCTCCAATGAAAACCAAACCTATTGGTGCCTGAATTATCCATCTTTTAAAACCATCTGGCTTTTTCATCTATTTAATTGATTAAAAATTGTTGTCTAGCAAAGATAAACTTGAGCCATCAATTAAAACTCTTTCTCTCCGATTTCACTTACCGGCAAATTGATTTTACGGTTCTTTTTGCTGAGATTAAATCCTACAGACAATTGCAACTGGTCGGGTTCGTAAATATAATTGGTTGTAGTGTAAAAATTTGAACCCCTTGTAGTTATCCTTTGGATATTAGAAATTTTCAATCCCCCATCCATATTCAACCACAACAATTGAACATTCCAACGCTTATCTGAACTGGTTTTTTTGATTGAAAAATTAGGAGTAATAAATCTACCATCTTCGCCTTGTGCAGTAGCTCTAAGCGATAAATAGTTTACACTAAATTGCATCGTCCAACTTTGGGGTAGCGAAAAAGTTTGTGTACTATTAATTGAATATACCCAACTGCTGTTTTCAACTGCTATAACTCCATTAAAAATATTTCCTTTGATTGAATATTTATAAACGTTGCCACCGATAATTGATGTCCACCATTTTGTTGCTTGGTAAGTGAAATTGGTTTCCAACCCAATTTGATTTGCTTTTCCGGCATTGGTAAATGCCCTAATTAAAATGCTATCGTTATAAGGGCGATTTACTCTTTGTATAGGATTTAAGATATTCTGTGCATAAATAGTAGCAAAGAAACTTCCTTTGTTGAAGGTTTGTTCTATTCCAGTTTCGAAAGTGCCTGTTAACTCAGGCAATAAATTGGGGTCGCCCTGCTCTAAGGTTTCAGAGTGTTCTCTTTCTGGAAGTGGATTCAACTCAAAGTTGTTGGTTCGTTTTATTCTTCTATTGTAGCCCAATTTAACAATACCTTTATGCCAAGCTGCATAACGCATTTGAAATGCTGGAAACAAGTTTGTTAAAGATTGGTGTTTTTCTTCGCCATTTTTTGAAAAATACAAATCACGGTTAGAATGTTCTAAACGTAAACCTCCATTGTAAGTGAGCTTTTTTTGAGTTGCACCATATTGCACATACACCCCATGAATACGATTGTACACTGCAACCGTACTAGTGAAAAGTGGATCTGTTGCAAATGTATTGGTACCCAAATTTTTAGTGAGGTAAAGAAAATTGCCCAACTGTGTGTCGTATCTAAATTGATAACCCAATTGTAGGTTTCCAGCTCCTAATTTTTGCGTAAAATCAGACTTTAATCTATATGCATTTAATGGATTTGTATTGGGATTCACCGTGTATTGGATTGTATCTTTTGAGCCAAATCCTTTTAAATTGTTGTTGGTAGTGGTTCCTGATAGATTTGCTTTCTCGTAAAGTGCAGCCACCGATAATTTAGAATCTTTTGAAAATTGATGTATATATTCCAAATTCCCTAAACTGAATATACCAGATTTTTGCTGATCGTTGGCATTGTAATAATTGAAATTTGTTGTAACTCCGAAAAGTTGATTTGTTTTTGAATTGTTGTAAAACAAATCGGCTACTCTACTTTGAAATTTTTTACCTGAATAAAACCCACCACCAATAGTATTTTTCTTATCTATAGTATATAAGGCCGCAATTCTTCCACCATAATTGTATCTATAAAAACTTCGTTCTCCATTTGATGGTAAACTTGTTTTTATGTTATTAAAGATTGTATATACGTCTCCTTCTCTAAATCCGGCAATATCATTTCGGAGATAATTTAATCCACCGCTGATATCCAATTTGTTGTTTCTAAAAGCCGCTGAAACATCAGAACTATAACGTTGAGGATTACGTTTATTTTCGAAATTGTTGAATGGTGGTGTTCCTAACATACCGTTTGATTGAATCATCCAACCATTATCAGCACCAGTTTTTGTGACAATGTTTATTATACCACTTTTACCATCGGCATCATAAGCTGCTGTTGGACTAGTAATTACTTCGATATTTTCAATGGATGCTGCAGACAATTGGCTTAATACAAAGGCTGGATCTCCTTGAGAAACCTTACCATTTACCAAAACCAAAAAACTATTCGATCCCCTAAATGAAATCTCTCCTTGTCCATTTACCGAAACTGATGGCAAATTTTTCAAAACATCTACCCCGTTTCCAGCAGATGCATTGCTAAATTGTGCAGCTTTAAAAACTTGACGATCTACCTTAAAACCAACAGGAGGTTTTTTCCCCTTTACAATAATTTCGGTTAAAGAAGCTGGGATTGGACTTAATAAGATATTTCCCAAATTCAATTTTGATTTATCTTTTGAAAGTTGGATTTTCTTTTCAAAATAATTTACAAAGTTGAACACTAAAAATAAAGTGTCGCCTTCGTTAATATTTGCATCAAAACTACCATCATTGTTATTATTGAAAGTTTTAACAGTTTGGCCTTTTGAATTTATTAATGTAATTGTTGCAGGATATAAAGATTTTTGAGTTGCAGAATCTAAAACCGTTCCATTAACTTTTGTATTTTGAGCAAATAGCTGCAATCCAATAAATAGAATTGCAATTGTGAAGAACAACTTTTTTGTAAACAAGAGAATCTAAATTAAAATGAGAGATTAGGCATAAAAATATAACTTATGTATTGTTCGAAACTTTTTTATAATGTTGATAACCAAAAAATAATAAATTATATTGATAAATAAATTCTATTATCTAGCTCCACACCTTAGTGCCTTCACTGCAATTGGCACAAATTTCAATGTTCTTGCGTCCTTGCATCAAAGATGATCTGAATTGTTTGTATGCAGGACTTTTCCAAGTTTCTCTAAAAGATTGGGACGACAAATTTCCCAATTGATGCGTTGCATCTTTATCAAAGCAACACGGTACTACCAGGCCGTCCCAAGTAATTACATTTGCGTGCCAAAGTTTCCAGCAGTGGTTGGCGAGTTTATTTTTAGGTTGGTATAAACCTGCACTATTTTTTTTGTAGCGGCTATATTTATTAATTGACGGAATCAATTGGTTTGGATCGTTTTCGTAATCGTAAATTTGGGCAGTTTTGAGCCAAACTGCATCGGCACCAATTTCTGTTGCCAATTTGTGAACATCAGGGATTTGATGTTCGTTGTGTTTAACTACTAAGAATTGGAAAATAACGAAGGGTTTTTTGCTGTTTAAAGACCTTTTCCACTTGATTATGTTTTTTGCACCTTCCAAAACTTTGTCCAACTTACCGCCTACCCTATATTGTTGATACACTTCTTGGGTTGTACCATCAATTGAAATAATCAATCTATCCAAACCCGATTCTACAGTTTTTCGGGCATTTTCATCAGTTAGGTAATGTGCATTTGTAGAAGTGGCTGTATAAATTTTTTTAGAAGATGCATATTTTACCATGTCTAAAAAAGCTGGATTCAAATATGGTTCTCCTTGGAAATAAAAAATCAGGTACAAGAGTTCCTGATGCATTTCATCAATGGTTTGTCTGAAAAAAGAATTTTCAAGCATACCAGTTGGTCGAGTAAATGCACGCAAACCGCTGGGGCATTCGGGGCAGCGCAAGTTACAAGAAGTAGTAGGTTCAAAAGAAACAGAAATAGGAAAACCCCATTGGATAGGGCGTTTCAGCATCCTACTTATATAAAAACTGCCCAAAACCTTTAGGGCATTGAACAACCTTTTTAAAGTAAATTTTGAGATTAAATTTAAAGTATCTGGTATGTTCATAAAAATAAGTCTAAACGAAAGTAATCAATATAAAATTATTTACCATATTGCAGTAATTTGCGTTGCAATGGCCAAAACTTCTAAACCCAAAAAAAGAACCATTCCTCCTAAAAAAGGTGAATATAAAATGTTGTGGATTATATTTTTAATTGGTTCCCTATCAATCTGGGGTTATTTGGTTTACCGCTGGAATGCCGATAGATATGTAAAATTTGATTATACAGATTTTGAAATATTAGTGCCCATAACTTATACTGTGCATGGAATTGATGTATCTCGATATCAAGAAAACTTGAATTGGAATTACATAAAAGTGGCTAAAAATAAAAATATTAGTATAAAATTTGCATTTATAAAAGCCACTGAAGGTTTGTTAGATACTGATCCTTATTTTTCAAGAAACTGGATAGAATCCCAAAAAATTGGAATTGCAAGGGGTGCTTATCATTTTTTTATTCCTGGAAGAAACGCAAAAATACAAGCCCAAAATTTTATCAATAGAGTTAAATTGAAAAAAGGCGATTTACCTCCCGTCCTTGATGTAGAAGCAAGTTATGGTGCCAATATCAATACAATAAAATCAGGAGTTAAAGAATGGCTAGATATTATTGAAAAGCACTATAAGGTAAGGCCGATTATCTACACAAACATTGAATTTTATAACTCTAAATTGGGTTTAGATTTTTATGATTATCCACTTTGGATAGCCCACTACAAACAACTCAATCAACCCCGAATATCAAGAGATTGGCTATTTTGGCAACACTCTGAAACTGGTCAAATTAAAGGCATCAAATCTAAATTGGATTTCAATGTTTTTAATGGCGACAGCACTGATTTTAATGAGATATTGTTAAAATAAAAATATGTTAATTATTCATCGAATTAAATCGAAATATCAATCATATTTCCATTTATACTGTAATCATGTTATAAATGTTTTATCTTGCCGTTTAATTTAAAGTTTTAAAGTTTACTATGGAGTACCGTAAATTAGTATCGGTTACCGGATTTTCCGGCTTGTTCGAAGTTCTAGGTTCTAAATCTGATGGTGCAATTGTGCGTTCTTTAGATGACAACACTACAAAATTTGTTTCTTCAAGACAACATACCCTCTCACATCTTGAAAGTATTGAGGTTTTTACTGTAAACGAAAATGTTAACCTTATTGAAATATTTAAAGCAATAGATCTTTATACCGGCACCCTGCCCGCAGAAAAAGATCCTAAAGCTATAAAAACATTCTTTGAAGAAGTTTATCCTGATATGGATTTTGATAAAGTGTACAATAGCGATATGAAAAAAATGATTCGATGGTTCAATATTTTAAAAGCACAAAATATAGAACTTACTATTCCTGAAATTGAACAGGATGAAGATGAAAATGAATCTACTGAAGCGTAATATAAAACTTATGTCTAAAAAAATTTAAGCATCCAACTTATGAACTACTCCGCGGCTATCACTAAAATCAAAAGAAATTTCATACCTACAGATTTTACCATCACCACTTGGGAACATATTGAACCGTTTTTAATTGACTTAACCCAAAGAAAGATTGAAAATCTCATCCAATTTGAAACTTGGTTGGCAGATATGAATGAACTCGAAGCGATTGTAAGTGAAGATGCTTGCTGGAGACAAGTTCGTATGACCTGCGATACTACCGATAAAACTTTAGAAGAGGCATTCAATTTTTTCTATATAGAAATCCAACCTAAAATTCAACCTTTTGCAGATCTTTTGAACCGCAAATTGGTAGAATCTCCTTTTACAGCCCAATTGGATCAAAAGAAATATTTCACTTATTTGCGCTCTGTGAAAAAAAGCATTGATTTGTATCGGGAAGAAAATATCCCTATTCAAGCAGATATCAATGTTTTGCAACAACAGTATGGAACCATTGCCGGCAAAATGACAATCGAAGTTGATGGCAAAGAATACACCCTACAACAAGCCGCAAAATTCCTCGAAAGCCCTGATCGTACCAAACGCGAACAGGTTTATCGTACATTGAATGAGCGCAGGTTGCAAGACAAAGAAAGTTTAAACGATTTATTCACATCTTTGGTTCAAAAAAGAGATCAGGTTGCTAAAAATGCAGGTTTTGAAAATTACCGCGATTATAAATTTAAAGAGATGGGACGGTTTGATTATTCACCGGCCCAATGTTTTCAATTTCAGGATGCTGTTGGTTTACATGTTTTGCCACTGGTAAATGAAATTTATGAAAAACACCAAAAACAGTTGGGTGTTGATACACTTAGACCTTGGGATATTGAAGCTTCACCGGCTGGTATTGAACCGTTAAGACCATTTATCAATGGAAAAGAGCTTTTACAAAAAACAATAGCTTGTTTAAACCAGTTGGATCCATTTTTTGCAGATTGTCTTAAAAAGATGGAAGAACTAAATCACCTTGATTTAGACAGCAGAATTGGAAAAGCTCCAGGAGGCTACAATATGCCTTTAGCAGAAAGCGGTGCTCCTTTTATTTTTATGAATGCTGCCGGCCAAATGAATGATGTAACTACTATGGTTCACGAAAGTGGCCATGCTATTCATTCATTTTTAGCACATCCATTAGAATTAACTGCTTTCAAAGAATACCCTACTGAAATGGCTGAAGTGGCAAGTATGTCGATGGAATTGTTTACCATGGATTATTGGGATGTATTTTTTGATAATGAAGAAGATTTAAAAAGGGCAAAAAGACACCAGTTGGAGCGGGTAATAACCATTTTCCCTTGGATTTCAACAATTGACAGTTTTCAACATTGGTTGTATGAACATCCTAACCACACGGTTGATGAACGCTCTGAAGCTTGGATGAATTTACTTACCAATTTTTCTTCAAATGCTATAGATTTTAGTGGTTTATTGCCTTATAGAAAATACAGTTGGCAAAAGCAGTTACATTTGTTTGAAGTTCCTTTTTATTATATAGAATACGGAATTGCACAATTGGGTGCTATTGGAATGTGGAAGCAATTCAAAGAAAACAAACAACAAGCATTAGAGAATTATACCAAAGCATTAAGTTTGGGCGGCACTTGTACCCTACCTGAATTGTATGAAGCAGCGGGTTTGCCGTTTGATTTTTCTCCAGAACGCATCAAAGTTTTGATGGATATGGTTCGAGATGAATTACAAAAATTAGATTAAAATTTCGATTTAAATTTTGATATAAATTTACAAACAAGCTTTACAAGTTCCGTTTACAACTACATTTACTTGTTTGGATGCATATCCTTCGGGTAATGGAATAAAAGGAATGGAAGTTTCATCTATACAAGTTGTTTTTTCACAAACTTCACAAATAAAATGAATATGATTGTGTTGGTGTAATCCGGGCGAACATTCGTCTTTGCAAAGTGCGTAAATGACAGTATTATCGGCAGTTGGAATGGTATGAATAATTCCTTTTTCTATAAAAACTTGTAAAGTTCGATACACAGTAACTCTATCAAAACGATCATCTGTATTTTTTTCAATATCATAATGAGATAAAGCACTAGATGATGCTAAAAACAATTCCAATATAGCTCTTCTGCTATCCGTATTGCTAAGGTCGTATTGCTTAAGAAAATTTGAAAGATTTGTTGTTGTCATATTCCATTTTCATTAACAAGATTGAAGTAATCCATTAATATTGACTTAGAAGCAATTGGGTATCGATTACTAATTGTTTGAGTTCGTCTTTTTTTAATCCATCATAAATGCCTCTCACTACTCCATTTTTATCAACCAAAGCAAAAAATTGGGTATGTAGAAACTGTTCCTCGATGTTTTTACTGCTGTTTTTGGGATCATCTAGCAAATAACTCTCTCTTGCAACTTTATACAAACTTTGTTTTGAACCTGTTAAAAACCACCATTGGTTAATGGGAGCTTGCAATGAATCTGCATAATGTTTCAACCTTTGCACCGAATCTCTTTCAGGATCTACGGTATGAGAAAGAATCATAAAATTTTTATCTCCTTTTAACTGTTCAAAAAGGTTTTGCATATTATGGTTCATTTTAGGGCAAATGCCATTGCAAGTGGTAAAAAAATAATTAGCGATATATGTTTTTCCAATCAATTCTTTTTCTGAAATTATTTTACCATCTTGGCGTGTAAAATTAAATGTTCTAACTGTGTTAATTGACGGTAGTTTTGGTTTTGCAAAATCAGTATAATGAGTGATTACTGCATAAAAACACAGAAACAACAATGTAAAAAACAAGAGATAAAAAATAGTTTTACGGTTCATAGATTTTACAAAGTTATTTCATTCGCAAACAAACAATAGATTATTCAATTAATAAACGTTTAATAAGTGTTATTGTTTTTGCAACTTTGTTGCAATTATATAACTTTGTATTTAGATGAAGTTTTTTAAGATAAATTTTGATGCGTTAGGGATTGTGGCTTCTATAGCATGTGCCATACATTGTGCTATTTTACCTTTAATTATCAGCACTTTACCATTGTTTGGGATAAATATCATTAACAATATTTGGTTTGAATACGGGATGATAGCTCTTGCTTTCGCAATTGGTCTATACTCTTTAAAACACGGTTACAACAAGCACCATAATAATATTTTACCTATAGTATTGTTTTCTTTAGGTATTGTGTTTTTGATTTTAAAACAGTTTTTTCACCAGTGGATGATATTTTTCTTGGTTCCTGGGGTAACATTGATTGTTTTAGCCCATTGGATAAATTTTCGATATTGCAATTTTACGGGTCACAATAAAAATTGTTGAACCAACTCGTTTATTGTATTGTTTATGCATTATTAGATATAAAATCATTTAATGTTTTAATTTTATAATCTTGATTGGTAGTAAAACCCAATCAACACAAAAGAAATGGGTAAGATTTCCAATTTAATTTTTGCAATAATTTTTATTTTGTTTGCGGGCTTACAATACAATGATCCAGATCCAGTTTTATGGATTTCGATTTATATGTATTCAGTTATAATATGTATAATGGCATATCGAAATAAATTTTATCCAAGTTTGTGTATTTTAGGGATATCGATGTATTTGGTTTATGCTCTTTATTTATTTTTTGATAAAACTGGAGTAATTAATTGGGCAACCGTTCACCATGGAG
>CAMBYC010000033.1 GCA_945871875.1 Sphingobacterium thalpophilum | reverse complement strand
CATCCTTCCCATATAAACTTTTCCCTGACCGAAATTGATCTAACGCTTTTTTCTTAATAATTGCTAATTCTGACGTCTCTTGTTGTTCCATTTTTTGTGTTTGAAGATATTAAATTTTATCTCCTGACACAGTTTATTTTACAGTCTCTATGCAAATTATGTTTTTATGCTGAATATTATTAAACCATATTTACAATGTATGAAAAAATAAAATGGTTTTATTGAATTGCCCCTAGCTTTAGCTGGGGGGTAAAAGGTATTGTTCAATTGGCTTTAGCCAAATAGTTGATTGAAGATATAGTTGCACCTATTATTTAAATTTGTGCTAAAATAAAAAGAGAGGTAAGTATAAATCTAACGAAATATACTTACCTCTCTTTAATTAACCATTAACCATTAACCATTAAAATATGTATCGTACACCAAACTGTGCTTGCCATACATCTATTAAACTAGTACCACGGCGGTAAGTAGCATAATTTATGCTGTTGTTTACTGTATTCATACGGAAAACTGGTCTGCCAGTTGTTGGATCATATCCTCTTGCTGCAAGTGGAGAAGTAGCGTTTACAACATAACCTACACCCCATTTGTTGTTGATAAAGTTTCCGATGTTGAAGATATCAGCACGGAACTGGATAGTATGACGCTTTCCTGCAACTTTTTGGAAAACTTCCAATTGAGCACTTAGGTCAAAACGTGTTACCATTGGCAACAACAATCCATTTCTTTGTACATAAGTACCACGATTTTTACTCAAATAACCATCTTGATTGATGTATTTTTCAAATGCATTTTTTTGATCATCTACAGAAAAGTTAACAGGTGCTCCATTAACTGTTATAGAATATGCTTGGAAATTCATCTCATCAGTATTCTTTGGAATATACAACAAATCGTTTCCTGAAATATTGTCGCCATTCATATCACCTGAGTAAGTATAAGAAACTCTACCTTGGTTTTGTGATTGACCATATAAAGAAAACTGGAATGCTGCTGTGTTAGCTATTTCCTTGCGATAATTGATGTTACCAATTAAGCGAGAATGCATATCGTTATCACTATAAGTAAGGTCTGGACGATTATTACCTCTTACTGTGCGGTTGCCTGTCCAGCTACTTGCAGCAATAGAACCCGCAGAAATATAATCTTTAACGCTAGAATAAGTGTAAGCAGTCATAAATCCGAAACCTTCAGCTTTAATTGGTTTCTCCAATTTAACTGTTGTTAAGAATGAACCACCATAAGGACCACTTTTCATAACAGTTGCATCATTTATTTTAGAGTTGATGCGTATAGCACTACTTAATGCAGCTCCAGTTAACAATTGACCTGTAGCAGTATTGAAAGAAGGGAATCTAGGACGAGAATCAGGTCCTGAAAATTTATCTGTAGCTTCTCTTAAATTGGCGTTATAATAAAATACGTTCGATAAACTTTGTGTGAACAACATTTCAACTGATCCTACAATTCCTCCAAACAAGTTTTGATCGATTGCTAAGTTTGTTCTCAATACTTGAGGGAACTTGAAAGATTCATCAGTAACTGCAATGTTGTAAGATGGAGCTGGTTGACCAGGATTTGCAATCACTGGAATATTGCGAGCAACATTGGAGCTAAATGGAAAAGCTTTGGTATTGTCTAAGCTGATTGAACCACTTTGAACACCATTGTTTCCAATTTGGTTGCTTATCCATACAAACGCAGGGCGACCAGAGAAAAGACCTACACCTCCACGAATTTGTGTTTGTTTGTTTCCCTTAACATCATAATTGAAACCCCAACGTGGGTTAATCAAAACCTTTGCTGTAGGTAATTTAGATGTACTCAATTTGGTTGGTACATTGTTTTCATTAACGAAAGTCATTCCATCAACTTCTGTATTCGTGAAACCACTTCCATTGAAGAAAGGAAGATCAAAACGAACGCCATATGTCATGGTAAAATTGTCTCTTACTGCCCAATCATCTTGTATATAAATACCAGCATTGTTAGCATTGGTAACTGCATTCCACAATGCTCCACCAGCTAAGTTACTATAAGAAAGATTGTATCTTCTTACACCAACTGGGTTTGTAGCCATATTGTTGTTTGCTAAGAAAGCATTTGCAGATGCATAAAAACTATCCAAATTATTAAAGATATACTGTCCATTGATTGTTGGTGTAAACTGATTGAAAAACTTGAATTTCTCAAAGTTGAAACCTGTTGAAATGGTGTGTTTGCCTTTATAAATGGTAAGGTTATCAGCAATTTGGAAAGTGTTGGTATTCAATACGTTATTTGGTGTGAAAGGCTCTGAACCAAAAGATATATAGTTGATATCACCACCATTTAAAATGTCAATAGTAGGGAAGGGACTAGATTTTTCTGCACGATAATCGCGATTTGCAGTATAACCTGCAGTAAATTCATTACTTGCAGTTTTTCCAATGCGGCTATTCAATTGAAGAATTCCAGAATAAATATCGTTGTTGATTTCATAGTTTGAATTTTGGTAGGTCATAGAATTGAGGTTGTCTCTTCTGCCACCAAAAGATCCTGAACTACTAACAGGTACATCACGCTTAGATTTCAAAACATTACCACGAATGCTTAATTTATGATTGTCGTTGATGTTCCAATCCAATTTTACCAGTGCTTTATCACTCTTTGTTAGCAAAGAATAATCTTGATATCCACCGGTATTGTAGTTGAATTTAGTAGCCAAGAAAGTAGAAAGATTATCTAGGTCTGTTTTTAATACACGTGTAACATTGGCACCAGTAGTAGTACCATTGTTAGAGATAAAAGTTGTTCCAGGATCTTTTCTACGCTCTGCTTCATAATTTGCAAAGAAGAACAATTTGTTTTTGATGATAGCACCACCAAAACTAGCACCAAACTGCTTTACATCAAAAGCATTTGTTACAACATCTTGTTTTCCATCTAAACCAGCTTTTGTTCCAACCAATTTCTCGTTACGCGTGTTTGAAAACGCAGAACCATGGAAAGTGTTTGTACCAGATTTGGTTACAGCATTGATTGAAGCACCAGTAAATCCTGCTTCTTTAAGGTTGTAAGGAGAAACGTTAACTTGAATTTCTTCAATCGCATCCAATGAAATTGGAGTAGAATTGGTTTGACTTCCTGGTAAAGATGCTAAACCAAACGAGTTGTTGAAAATAGATCCATCAACAGTAAAGTTGATAAATCGATTGTCTTGTCCTGCAAATGATGTACCATTTGCCTGAGGCGTAAGTTTGGTGAAATCTGTAATACTACGGTTTAAAGTAGGCAAACTAGCTAAAACCCTTCTGTTAAGGTTGGTTCCAGTTCCTTTTCTTTCTTTAGAAATCAATGTTTTTAACTTTCCAGTTACAGATACTTCTTTTAATTTAGTCTTCGCATCAAGCATTGAAAAATCAATACGTGTTGGATCGCCTAAAGTTAAAATGATTTCACTAACTGTTTCTGTACCATAGCCTACATAACTGACTTTGATGGTATATGGTCCGCCTACTCTCAAAGATGGTATTGTAAAACGACCATCAACAAGCGATTGAGTTTTGTATTTACTTCCAGAAGGTTCGTGGATAGCTTCAATTGAAGCGCCTACTAAACCTTTGCCGGATGCATCTTTAACAAATCCTACTATGCTTGAAGTAGTTACCTGAGCAAAAATCGTTACTTGTATGAACAACAAAGCAACCAGTTGCAGAATTTTTTTTCTCATAAAAAAAATGTTGGTTTTGACTTGCAAATATGGCAAATATTTGTATTACAATTATCGATTGTGTTAACATTTTCTTTATTTTTTTATAAATAATTTTTGGAGATTTATTTTAAGATATTATTCACCGATATATTTTGTTGTAATTTCGCCTTTCAATTATTAAAATGGATACTATTGAGGCTGCTATTGAAGCAATTAGACAAGGGAAGATGGTGATTGTAGTAGATGACGAAGATCGTGAAAACGAAGGTGATTTTATTACTTCTGCTAGAAATGCAACTCCAGAAGTTGTAAACTTCATGAGTAAATATGGTCGTGGTTTGATTTGTGTGCCATTATTAGAAGATCTTGCAGATGAATTGCAACTAGAATTAATGGTTAACAACAATACTGCTTTGCATGAAACTGCATTTACAGTATCTATAGATTTGCTTGGACATGGCTGTACCACAGGCATCTCCGCTCAAGATCGTTCTAAAACCATACAGGCAATCATCAACCCAAACACAAAACCCGAAGATTTAGGTAGACCTGGACATATATTTCCACTTCGCGCCAAAAGAGGAGGCGTATTGCGCAGATCAGGACATACGGAAGCTGCAATTGATTTGGCAAGATTAGCCGGTATGGAACCTGTTGGGGTTTTGGTTGAAATCATGAACGAAGATGGCAGTATGGCTAGATTGCCAGAATTGAGAGAATTGGCTGTTAAATTGGAAATGCCACTGATTTCTATTAAAGATTTGATTGAATACCGCTTACAACAGGATTCATTGATAGAAGAGGTGGTGAAAGTTGATATGCCAACTCGTTATGGACATTTCACTTTACATGTATTTCGTGAAAGAAACAATCCAGAAAGCGGTGAACACTTAGCAATGGTAAAAGGTACTTGGGAAAATGATGAGCCAGTGCTTGTAAGAGTACATTCTTCTTGCTTAACTGGAGATATTCTAGGCTCTTTACGTTGCGATTGTGGCGACCAATTGCACAATGCAATGCAAATGGTTGAAGATGCAGGAAAGGGTGTTGTATTGTACATGAATCAAGAGGGTAGGGGCATTGGATTGCTCAATAAACTTAAAGCATACAAATTGCAAGAAGGTGGCATGGATACTGTAGAGGCTAACCTACATCTTGGATTTCCTATGGACAATAGAGATTATGGTGTTGGTGCTCAAATTTTAAGAGCTCTGCAAATAAAAAAAATAAAATTAATCAGCAATAATCCCAAAAAACGTGCAGCATTAAACGGTTATGGGTTAGAAATTACAGAAGCTGTTCCTCTAATTATTGAACCTAATGTTCATAACGCCAAATATCTCCAAACCAAGAAGGATAAAATGGGACACAAACTCTAATTAATTATTAATTAATAATTCCCAATTAATAATTAATAATTAACATAGCTGGGGGGATTCATTAATTGCTATGGCTTTAGCCGAATTATACTTTTGCAATATTTGAATTGTGTTTTATACTTAACTGATTAAACCAATTTATCCGTTCTCTTTGTGCCGGCATACAATTCATATTCTAATAACCGGCAATCAATTTTTGCATTATAGAATTCAATTCTTTTGCTTGGTTTTAAGCGTATTTTTTTAGCTAAATCTAAATTGCCCGTAAATATATAACCGGTTTTACCTTTGCAACTGTTTTTAAAAAAATCTCCCATCCTTGCATAAGTGGCTTCAAGTTCAACTTCTTCACCCATACGTTCTCCATATTCCGGATTAATCATGATGATACCTTCTTGTTCTGGGATTATCGTATCTTCAAAATCGCAAACTTCAAAGTCGATTAAATAATCTACCCCAGCAACTTCAGCATTGATTTTTGCAATCTTAATGGCTCTTTCACTGAGGTCAGTTGCAATTATTTTAAGATTGGGGACGTCAATAATTTGTTCATCTAGTTTTGTTCTTTCCTTTTCATACATATCTACCTCATAACCCAACAAGTGCATAAAAGCATAATAGTGCCTTAAAAGTCCTGGTGCCCTTTTGGTTGCAATCAATGCTGCCTCAATTGCAAGCGTTCCAGACCCACACATAGGATTGATAAATACATCCTTTTTATTCCAATTGGTAGATAAAATTGTTGCAGCTGCCAATGCTTCTAACATTGGAGCTTTACCAGGGAGTTTGCGGTAAACGTGTTTGGCTAATGTCTCTCCAGAAGTATCTAAGAATATTTCAGCATCCTCATGTTTCCAAAACAAATAAACAACAGCACCTGATAATTCGGAGCCCGTAGTTGGACGTTGATTGCTTATTTCTTTTATTCTATCAACAATGGCGTCTTTTACACGCAAATTGGCAAACAAATTGGTTTGTATGGTAGGGTGAAATACGTTGCTTGTTACAGAAAAATAGCCACCTGGATCAATCATTTTTTCCCATGGCACATCAACCAATTGTTTGTATAATTCGTCTGGATCATTACAGACAAAGGATTTTAGTGAATACATAACCTGACTAGCACAACGCAGGTTTAAATTCAATCTTATACAATCTTCTACTGTTCCGATCAATTCAACACCAGTTTGAAAAACCCTTTCGGTTTTAAAACCAAGGTCTATTACTTCTTTGTGAAGTACATTAGAAAGCCATTTGTGACAAGTGATGATGATTTTCCGTTTGGTTGTAAATACGTCCATAGCAACAAAATTAAGCCAATATAAACGAGTGGTTTGATATATTTGTATTATGCGAAGCATGTTGAACATGGGTGGTAAGCAAGTTGAACAGTGGCGGTATGCTATTTGAACTATGGCGGTAAGCTAGTTGAACTAGCTGGGTAATCTTCTTAGAATAGATTTATAACTGCTATAAAATAGATTTTGTATTTTGTGGTACGAGGATAAAATGCTTTTGTAGAAGGTATTAAAGGAGTCACATAAATGTTTCACAAATGATAAATCAATAAATCCAGTTAAACTTATATTCCAATGGCGATTTAATTGTAGTACGCTCCGCAATCTTTCTGAAACGCTCTGGTAATGCCATTAAATAATCTCTTCCTTTTTCTGCCACACCCGTAAGATTACAGATATCTCCTATTTTCCACTCTTTAATTAGAGATTCCAAAATGTTAGTATAATCTAAGCTGGTATAAACGCCCAATCTTTGTGCTGCATCACTAAAATGCGACCAACTTTGTCCAATTTTTTCGCCTTGCTGGCGCATAAAATGGGCTGGCATAACAATTTTCTTTCTCATCATATCCTCAAAAGCAAGCATCATTTCACTTGGATCTAATTCAAATATGCTGGTTACAAAGCTTTTATAGGCTTTTGCATGTCGCATTTCATCTGATGCAATTACTCCGCACATTTTTGAAAGTTGCTCATTGCCATGCTTTTTCGCAATTGTCGCTGTTCTTCTATGCGATATATTTGTTGCCAACTCCTGAAATGAAGTATATACAAAATTCTTATAGGGATCTCTAGCTGTCCCAATTTCCATACCATCTGCTATAAGGTGCTGTGTGGTAATTTCCATTTGTTTCATGTTCACCCTGCCAGACAAATAAATATACTTGTTCAACAAATCGCCATGTCTATTTTCCTCTGCTGTCCACATTCTAATCCATTTGCTCCAACCTTGCGGTTCTGCTTTGCTGATGCCTTCAATGTCTATTAGCCAACTTTCATAAGTTGGTAAAGCCTCTTCTGTAATAATATCTCCAACTAAAACCGCCATATAATCATAAGGCAATTCTCTGCAACTCTCTTGTATTTCTTTAATTTCTTTTGTAAAATCGGGGTGATTGCTTTCTGGTAAGAAATCTGAAGGTTGCCAATTTGTATCTATATCTTTTAAAAACTCTTTGATAATCGCTTCAATATCTTTCCCTAAAAACTGCATTACTTCAAGTCTGGTTGTAGTCACTTTAATAAAGTTGTGGAATTTTGCAGCTGTGAGATATTGACTACTTTAATCCCTTTTAAATATTATTTTGGTGAAAATATCTTTTAATTGATTAAAATTTATTTGTTTGTTTTAAAAATAATCAATAGCGAGAAGTCATTTCTTGAATAATTTATCAAACTCTGTTCTAAATGATAAGTTTCCTCCTGTTCTGTCGCGTCTTCCAGAAGTAGATAATGCATCAAAACTACTGCGATAAAAAAATGATGCCCGCAATTTACCATCTGGTGTAATCTTATATTCCATATTTACATCTGGCAAGAAAAGAAAATTTTGATTGGAAATAGAAGCATTCCCAACTGCATTAAAATTGAAATCACTACCAAATGTGAGTACCAATCTGTTGTTAACCAGTGATTTAATAAATTGCAAACTCACATTCTCTCTTGAAGTATTACCCAAAGTATTTGTTGCACTTGCATCCCCAGTATTCGCACCCATTCTCGAATAATTGAAGTTTACATTCATCGCATTGCCAAACAACTTATAAAACAAATTCTGAACGCTACTCGAAAGTATAACATTGATTACCCCCGATATGGTGCTATTCAATAAGGTTCCACTAATTGTGTTGGTTACAATCGCAGCTTCTGGTGCAAAACTTTTAAAAACCAACAAATAAGTGGCTTGCTTACTCACCTCGTTTACATCTCGATTAATGGTTTTCAACTTATTATCAACTGTTGGATTGTTTTTAACCGTGCTATTTGCCGGCAAACTGATTTCAAAAGCAGGCAATGGACTATTTAATGTGCCTGTTAAATTACACTTTACAATTACATCACTAATCTCTCTTAACAAATCGGAATTTACAGAACTAATCCCATTTCTATTGCCGTCGTCAAATAAACTGCTTATCCTTACTTTTTCTGCAAGATAATTGGCGTGCAAATTTATCTCTGCATCAAACGGATCTCCGGTCCAACTAAGGTAACTTCCAGAACCTGATTCTAAAGTAAAAGGCTTATGAAATATATCCTGAAAATTGAAATTGTATTCTCCTTTATTGATATTAAATCTTCCATTCATCACCATCGCCTCATTGTTTGCCATAACAATTTTCACGTTTCCATCTCCATTTGCTGTAATGCTGTCCCCCGTTGTAGCATCTAAAACCACAGTCATATTGAGCAATGGATTTGCAGAAAAATTCAAATCAATATCTAAACTGCCTGTGCTTTTTTTCAAAGAATCAGCATTGATATCTCTTCCATACTCTTTCCATAAAATATAATTTACTTCCCCACGCTGCTTTGAATTTCCTGCATTCGCAATTGTAATATGCGAACTGTCAACCGGTTCTCCTGAAACAGATAATTTCATTTTATCTTCTGGGCCACTAAAATTGAAATTTATTCTGGCAAATGCATTGCCATAGAATATATTGTTGTTGACTTTGGTAGTGTTGATTGCTAATATTTTTCTTGATGAAGCAGAAAAGTTGTAATTCATGTTACTAAAAAACTTATGAAACAATTGCCCTGATACTTTCCCGATATTCCCAAACTTATCTTTGATTTCTATATCTCCAAAATCTATTAATCCCGGTTTAAAAAAGATATCATGGTCTTGTAGCTTGTAATATACGTTGGTGAAATCAACCATTACCCCAGCATTGTGTAATCTCACTGAACCCGTAAGTTCAGGGGCAGAGAGCTTTCCAGACAATCGTAAATTTCCATTTCCTGTACCATCCATTTTAGAAAAAACAACACCTAAATATTTTTCAAGCATTGATAATTTTACTTCTTCTATTGCAAATGACGCATCAATAGTTTTATTTGCCGAATCTGCAAGGTTAAGCTTGCCTCCAATTTTGAATGTATAAAAAGGATTGTCGGAGTTTAAGTTAAAACTGGCTTTTGAAGTAGCATTGTCCCAAAATCCATTAATAGAGGTAATACCTATAGAATCATTTTCAAATTGTGTTTGCTCAGTTTGGGCATTAAGATAAATTTTTAACTTGTTGAGTGGATCTTCTATGGTTAATTCACCACTCGTAATACCCTGAATGCGGGGTTCTTTTAATACAAAGGGTAAAATATCTCCTAAATTTACCTTGCTAAGGGTTACAACAATATCATGACTGTTTCCTATTTCAGATGGGATAGTAGAGATTTTAAATTCTTGGTTTCCATTGCTGAGTTTGATCTCACTAGCATCAATTTTTGACTTACTTAAAATCAGTTCACCATCTTTTTCTAACCGCCAAGTTTGTTCGTTTAATACAATGCTTGATGGTTTGAATAAGATTTTAACCCCATCTTCTAAGTTTTTTATATGTGCGGATAGATTTGCAGCTTTAATTGTTTTGTCTCCTGAGGTTATGATATTGATGTCTGATTCATCATTTGACGCATCAATGCTAAATGCAGCTGCGGGAAACCTAAGACTATCATTTACTACCAATGTGCCAGTTTGTGCTAAAAAATGGAGACTGTCTGCATCGCCTTTGCCCGAAAATTTGAAGTTTTCAACGGTATATTTGCCATACTCAATCAGTGGAATTTGAGTATCAAGGGTTAATGAATTGGTTGTAGTATTGATGGATCCTAGCAATGATGCGTTTTCAAACCCAACAAGTTTTTTGTCTATCAACTGCAAATAATTCTCTGAAGTATTTATTTTAGCGGCAATCGTAAACGCTTGTGGGCTCAACTTTTTCAAACCTTTTTTAAAGTACGCAGGAAAATATCTACTTAAAAAATCATTTAGTGTAGCCGGCAACTCTGTGAGCTTGTATTCACCTTTAACCAATGCCGAAAAATCAACGTTATTGATTTCAAGTTGTTTTTTATTGTCTATTCTTTGTGCGTAAAAATGAGTAGTATCAAAACTATAAGGAATATTGTTTTTCCTTATAACAACATCAAAAAGAGTTGCTTCTCCAATAATATCGTCAATTGTTTTTCCAACGATATTGAGTTTTAGTTTTCCAGATGTTTCTAGTGGAGAGGAAGAAAAGTGTAAAGGTTGTAAATTTGCTTTGTCGATATCTGCTTTAATATTAATTTCTGGTAATTCTGGATTAATAAAGCTTATGTAACCTTTTAAGTCTGAAGAGAAATTCGGATCTTTTACAACCGCTTCGCCAGTAAATGATTTTTTTTGCAATTTCCCCTTTATGGTAATATTGTTGTAAAGATATTGATTGAAAAAGATTGATTTTATGTTCCCATTCAATTCCAAATTGTCTGATGATTGAAATCCAGCACCCGAAACTGTTCCTGTGAAAGAAATTTTTCCTAAAGATTTAGTGTCTAATAATTTCCCTAAATCAAAAGCTGCATTTTGTAAGTCGGCTTCATATTTAGGCAGTTTAATGTTGGTGAAATCCCACTTTATAGCTGCGTCAACACCACCAATGCCTGTTTGTAGGTTGCCTGAAAGTAAAAATTTTCTCCAAGTACCGTTAAAACTACCATGATAATCAATAAAATCAACAGCCGACAATGAATTTAAAGAGGCTTTTGCATTTTCTGGAAGCAATAGATTGATATCCGAAATGGTTGAATGGAAATTTAGGTTTTCAATTGCGATTGTTGTATTGTCAAAGTCTGGTAAACCTTTCATCCTTACCTCTCCTTTGAAATGCGAGTTTTTCCCAAAATTAATTTCTAATGCATTGGTAGAAAAGTCGTTTAAATAACCTTTCATCGTTCCATTAATTGATATGGTTTTATTTAAATCTTTTAATTCTGGGGCAAAAAAGATAATGTCATTTGAACTGAGTGTGGATCTATTCAAATACAATTCGAGTTTTACATTTTGGGTAAATGCCTTCATGTCTTTGTTGAAATCCTTGTAGCGCATCGCATAAAATCCTTCAATTTTACTTTCGTGAGTAGTAATTGCCAGTTGGTTAAAAATCATCCCATTTGGATGAAATACAAAGTTGGCAGACATTTTTTTAACATCAAATCCTGATCTTTCTTTAGTTGAAAGTTCAATTTTTGCATTGATGGTGTCTTTTTGCAAACGTACATTTGAAAAATTAGCATTTATATCTTCAAACGCAATATGCTCGTAATCAAAATAATTCGGTTTTGGCAATTTGTTATTCTCGTCGTTTCTAAATAAACCTTTTTCAATAGTGAGTTTACGTAAGAAGATTGTCCATTCGTTTGTATTCCATTCTAATGAAGAAGTGTTTTTTAAGATTTGTTTATCTTTTTGAATGGAGGTGTTTTTAGTTGGAGTGAAATATTCGAGAACTACATCAGGTTTTACAAAATCGATATAGTCTATTTCAAGTTTTTTATTAAGGATATCGCAACCACTTGCGTTTAATTTTAAACTTTCTACTCCGGCTATAATCCGTTCCCCAGAATAAGCGTCCTCATATTTAAAGTTGACGTTTTTAAGCTCAATTTTTCCAAATTGTAATTTAATGGTTGATTTTTGTTTGTTCTTAACTTGTTTTGGACTAAAATAATCCACAATAAATTGGTAATTCCAATTGGAATCTATTCGATGCAGGTTAATGGCAGCGTCTTTTAGGCCAATATATTTTAGTGTTACAGAATCTTTAAGGAAAAACCAATCGGTAATTTGTAGTGATAAATTGCCCGCATACAAAAGCGTATCTTTTTTTTGATCTTTTATCAGTGTTTTTTCGAGATTAATTTTATTGAAGAAGGTGATGCTTACTTTTTTTACTTCAACAACGTTATGCAATTGTTGCGAAAGTTTATTGGTTACCTGTTTAAGTGCAAATTGCTGTATGCTTTCAGTTTGTAACAAAAGCATTGCAGTAATCATCAATAAAAACAACGTTAACAATAGGTATCCGGTTATTTTTAGCGTTTTTTTCAGCAAGGAGATAATTTATGGATAAAATTAAACAATAGAATTTAAAAACCGTATGAAAGTTAGCATGTTAAGTAATTTTAACCTATTTATTGGTAATTAAAATTGATTTTGGTTATAATTTCAATTTTCAAAACAATTTCATTAGTTTTGCAGCGGCAGGTCTTACACAACCAGCTCCTGTTGAACTCCCCCAGGGTCGGAAGACAGCAAGGGTAGATGGTTGAGCGGTGTGATGTAAATCACCTGCCATTTTTAATTTTATTTTTATGAAGTTTTTTATAGATACTGCCAATTTATCTCAAATTAAAGAAGCAAATGATCTTGGCGTTTTAGATGGTGTTACAACCAACCCTTCGTTAATGGCTAAAGAAGGCATTAAAGGCGAAGAAGCTATTTTAAAACATTACGAAGCTATTTGCGACTTGGTTGATGGAGATGTAAGTGCAGAAGTTTTAAGCACAGATTTTGACGGAATTGTTAGAGAAGGTAAAGTTCTTGCTGCGATACATCCAAACATCGTTGTAAAAGTTCCGATGATTAAAGACGGCATTAAAGCATTGAAATGGTTTACAGATAACGGAATAAGAACCAATTGCACATTGGTTTTTTCTGCTGGTCAAGCTATTTTAGCTGCAAAAGCTGGAGCCACTTATGTTTCTCCATTTATCGGACGTATTGACGACAGCTGTTGGGATGGAATGGAGTTGATTGGACAAATGGCTAATATTTTTGCTGTTCAACAATACAAGACAGAAATCCTTGCTGCATCTATTCGCAGTCCTTTACACATTGTAAAAGCAGCTGAATTGGGTGCTGATGTTTGTACTTGCCCACTTGAATCTATTCTTGGTTTGTTGAAACACCCACTTACAGACCTTGGATTGGCAAAATTCTTAGACGACGCAAAAAAAATGCAGTAAACTGCTTAAACAAATTAATATGAAAATCTGTTTGCATATACACCATTCTCTACAGCTTTTGTAAGCTCTTGATGTTTTGCAAACAACATAAAACATTGAAAGGCTTACAATTGTAAGCCTTTTTTTATTTTTATTAAAATGACTACACTAAAAATCGGTATCCAAAAATCAGGCAGATTGTTCGAAGATTCTATTGCACTTTTAAAAGAATGCGGTATTGATTTAAGAAATGTAAAAGACAGATTGAGAACTACTTCTGATAATTTCCCTATTGAAGTTTTTTTTCTTAGAGACGATGACATCCCTCAATATGTAGAAGATGGCGTTGCTGATATAGGCATAGTTGGAGAAAATGTATTGTTTGAAAAGAATAAAACTGTTGAAGTATTAGAACAACTAGGATTTGGTAAATGCCGCTTGTCGCTAGCAATTCCCCGTAATGAAGAATTTGCTGGTATTCAACAATTGCAGGGAAAACGAATTGCAACCAGTTATCCTGTTTTGTTGGCAAATTATCTTAAAGAATATAATGTAACAGCTGATATTCATGAAATTAGCGGTTCTGTTGAAATTGCCCCTGGAATAGGATTGGCTGAAGCTATTGCTGATTTGGTGAGCAGCGGAAGCACTTTATTTATGAACGGATTAAAGGAAGTGGCTACAATTTTAAGCTCACAAGCTGTTTTGGTAAAAAATCATAATTTAAGCAACGATAAAATCATATTGCTTAATAAATTGTTGTTTAGAATTAGAGCTGTTAAAAAATCTAAACGCAATAAATACATTTTGCTAAATGCACCTAATGATAAACTCAATGCAATCTTGAAATTGTTGCCAGGGATGAGGAGTCCAACAGTTTTGCCGCTTGCATCACCAGGATGGAGTAGTATTCACAGTGTGTTGAGCGAAGATACATTTTGGGAAATTATAGAGCAATTGAAAGCGGCAGGTGCCGAAGGAATTTTGGTTATACCTATTGAAAAAATGATACTTTAATAAATTAGATGAAAATATTTAACAATCCTAAACTCGCAGAATGGGAAAAACTGTCAAAGCGTCCAATTACCTCGGCTGTTTCTTTAGAGAAATCAGTTAAAAAAATATTAAAAGAAGTTAAAACAAAAGGTGATCGTGCTGTAAAAAAATACACCAAAGACTTTGATGGCGTAAAGCTGAAAAAAATTGAGGTTAGTGAGAAAGAAATTAAAGATGCAGAAAAGTCAATTGCGCTTGAGCTCAAAATTGCCATTGAAGTTGCTGCTGATAACATTAGAAAGTTTCATCTTCCTCAATTAAAAAATGAGGAAGAAGTTGAAACAATGCCAGGTATACGTTGCTTTAGAAAATCTGTGGGTATTGAGAAAGTAGGATTATACATTCCTGGAGGTACAGCTCCATTGTTTTCAACCATACTCATGTTAGGAATTCCGGCAAATATTGCGGGGTGTAAAGAAATTGTACTTTGTTCACCACCTGATAAAGAAGGAAATCTAAATCCTGCCATTCTTTTTGCAGCAAAAACTGTAGGGATTAACAAAGTTTTCAAAATTGGGGGAGTTCAGGCTGTTGCTGCAATGGCTTATGGAACGGAGTCTGTGCCTAAAGTGTATAAAATTTTTGGTCCAGGCAACCAATATGTTACTGCAGCCAAACAATTGGTACAACAAGATGGTATTGCTATTGATATGCCTGCCGGTCCAAGTGAAGTGTGCGTATTGGCTGATAATACTGCAGATCCTGCTTTTGTTGCAGCTGATTTGTTGGCTCAGGCAGAACATGGAATTGATTCTCAAGTGATTCTAGTGTCATCAGCAGAATCATTAGTAGAAGCAGTTTTGAAGCAGATAGAAATACAATTGGATACTCTCCCTAGAAAATCTATTGCACAAAAAGCATTGGGAAACAGCAAAGCCATCGTTTTTGATGATCTAGAAATTGCGATGGATTTTGTAAATTGTTATGCCCCCGAGCATTTAATCATTGCTTGTAAATCAGCTTCAACGTTGGTAGATAAAGTGATCAATGCTGGTTCTGTATTTTTAGGCAACTTTACACCAGAATCGGTAGGCGATTATGCTAGCGGAACCAACCACACTTTGCCTACAAACGGATTTTCACGTGCATACAGTGGCGTAAGTGTTGATAGTTTCGTCAAAAAAATTACTTTCCAAGAGCTTTCACCAGAAGGACTTCGCCTGATTGCTCCTACCGTAACCAATATGGCAAGAGCCGAAGGTTTGGAGGCACATGCGAGGGCGGTGGAGGTGAGGGAGTAGTTGTTAGTTGTTAGTGGTTAGTAATTAGGCATTATCAACTAACTACTAACTACTAACTACCAACTACTAATCACTAATCACTAATCACTAACCACTAACCACTAACAACTAACAACTAACCACTACATATGGAATTTAATATCAAATCTTTATTGCGAGAAAACATTGCAAATTTGGTTCCTTATTCTTCTGCTCGGGATGAATTCAAGGGTAAGGCAGATGTGTTTTTGGATGCCAACGAAAATAGTTTGGGTTCTCCTTTTACAAAATGGTACAACCGCTACCCTGATCCTAAGCAAGAGGATTTAAAACATAAATTGTCAGCAATTAAAGGTGTTCCTCATAATCAAATATTCCTTGGAAATGGAAGCGATGAACCTATAGATATATTGTTTCGTGCTTTTTGTGAACCTGGAGTTGATAATGTAATTACGCTTCCTCCAACTTATGGTATGTATGATGTTTCGGCTCATATCAATGATGTTGCTATCAAAACTGTTCCATTATTGGAAGATTTTCAACCCGATTTGGATACCATCGCAAATGCTATCGATGAATTTACTAAAATTATTTGGATATGTTCTCCCAATAATCCAACGGGAAATTCTATTGATGTACAAGCCATTGAAATGATTTTATTAAACTTTAACGGAATTGTAGTGGTTGATGAAGCCTATATCAATTTTTCTCGCCAACGCTCATGGATTCCCGAATTGATTGATTTTCCTAACCTTGTGGTTTTACAAACGCTAAGTAAAGCATGGGGTTTGGCTGGATTGCGTATTGGTATGGCTTTCGCAAGCATTGAGATTATTAATGTTATGAACACCATTAAATCTCCATACAACATTAGCCAACCTGCTCAGGATATTGTATTGAAAGCCTTAGATAATCTTGATCAAGTAAACGATATGATTAAAATTTTGGTTGATGAACGCGAATGGCTCGCTTCTGAATTGGAAGCATTGCCTTTTGTTGAAATTGTATATCCCTCTGATGCCAATTTCCTCTTGGTAAAATTTGATGATGCTCAAAAAATATACGATTATCTTACATCTTTAGGTATAATTGTAAGAAACCGAACTAATATTTCAGAAACAAAAAATTGCTTACGCATTACTGTTGGAACACCTGCCGAAAATAAGCTTCTAATTGCTCATTTACAAGAACTAATTATTCCTTAATTTTATTCATAATTTATCTTTTTTAATATGAAAAAATCTTCAATATTACTTTTACTAGTAGCTGTTTTTTTTGTATCAGCATTTATAGTTTTAGATAAGAATAATCTTTTTAAAACAAATGAAACTGCCGGATTACAACTTCCTCAAGGATTCTCTGCCAACATCTTTTACGATAATTTAGGTCGTGCCCGTCACTTATCCGTTGCTCCTAATGGTGATGTTTATGTGAAATTATCAAAATTAAAAGACGGTAAAGGAATATACAGGTTAAGAGATGCAAACCATGATGGTATCGCTGAAACAGCATCAGGTTTTGGTAATTATACCGGAACTGGAATCGTTGTTACACCAAACGAATTGTTCGCTAGTTCAGACAATGGTGTTTTTAAATACAAAATCACCAACAATGAAGTGGATACTACCAGTGTAATGCCTATTGTTAAAGGACTTTGGAATAAAAGACAACACGAATCAAAATCTATTACATTAGACAATAAAGGAAATATCTATGTTAATATAGGAGCTCCTTCAAATATGTGCCAAGTTGAAGACCGTAAAAAAGGTTCACCAGGCCAAATGCCTTGTCCAATTTTAGATAGTGCTGGCGGAATTTGGCAATTCAAAACGGACAAAGCAAATCAATCTTATGGTGAAGGTTTAAGGTATGCAACCGGTTTAAGGAATGTAGTTGGTTTAGATTGGAATACGGAAGTAAACGATTTGTTTGTAATGCAACACGGAAGGGATATGTTGTTTCAGTTTTATCCTGAATTGTTTACCCAGCAACAAGGTGCAGAAAACCCTGCAGAAGAAATGTTTAGATTGCCAAAAGGAGCAGATGCTGGATGGCCATATTGCTATTTTGATAACGACAAAAAGCAGAAGCTTTTGAATCCAGAATACGGTGGTGATCGTTCTAAAGTTGGAGATTGTGCTACCAAAACACAATCAGTAATGCAGTTTCCTGGTCACATGGCACCAAACGGATTGGTGTTTTATACAGGCAAACAATTTCCTGCAAAATATAAAAACGGTGCATTTGTTGCTTTTCATGGATCTTGGAACCGTGCTCCAGAGCCACAAGAAGGCTATTTTGTAGTATTTGTGCCTTTCAAAAACGGGAAACCTGAAGGTAAATGGGAAATATTTGCAGACGGTTTTGCAGGTCCCAATAAAGCTACTGGAAGAGTAGATTACAGGCCTTGCGGTTTGGCTCAAGGCCCTGACGGTGCATTGTATGTTTGTGATGATTCAAAAGGTAGAATTTGGAAAATAACTTATCAAAACTAATGAAATCAATAAAATTTTTAATGCTGCTATCTTTAATGATGGCAGCATTTTCCTTTACTTCAATTGCCCAACCCGCATTAACTGCTGCAAAAACAAGAGGTAAAATTGTTTATACAACCTATTGTATGCCTTGCCACCAAGCTGATGGAAACGGAGTACCAAACCTTAATCCTCCTTTGGTAAAAACCAGTTATGTGCTTGGTGACAAAACCAAATTAATCGGCATTGTGCTGAACGGATTAAACCAAGAAATTGAAATTAACGGGGAAACCTATAATGGTGTAATGGCATCGCATGATTATTTAACCAATCAAGAAATTGCTGACGTATTAACTTATGTCAGAAACAGTTTCGGAAACAAAGCGGCTTTAATTACCCCCCAAGATGTAAAATTAGCACGAGTTGCTTTTAAGAAATAAGTTGAATAGATGAAAAGAGTGTTGTTTATAGATCGTGATGGGACTATGATTTTAGAAGCCCCCCCAACTTACCAAATTGATAGCTTTGATAAACTTTCTTTTTATCCAGAAGTTTTTCATTATTTAGGAAGAATAGCCAAGGAGTTTGATTATGAATTGGTTATGGTTACCAATCAAGATGGTTTAGGTACAGATTCTTATCTCTATGCAGATTTCGAAATCATTCAAAATTTTGTAATCAACAGTTTTGCATCAGAAGGGGTAGTTTTTAAAGCAATTCATATCGATAAAAGTTTTCCGCATGAAGGCAACCCAAACCGAAAACCTGGAATCGGAATGCTCTTATCGTATTTTAACAAAGAAGAATATGATTTGACAAATTCTTTTGTGATTGGAGATCGTATAACTGATGTTCAATTGGCAAAAAACCTTGGTTGCGGTGCCATTTGGTTAAAAAACGATGAAAGTCTTGGTGCCGCAGAAATAAATGATGAACTAGCTACATTACAACAAACTATCGTTCTAGAAACTTCTAAATGGAGTGATGTATTCAGTTTTTTAAAAGTTGGGTTGCGTCAAGTTAAGCACCACCGCAAATCAAATGAAACTGATATTACTATCGAAGTGAATTTTGATGGTACAGGCAAATCAAATATTTCTACTGGATTAGGTTTTTTTGATCACATGCTAGATCAAATTGCTCGTCACGGGAAATTAGACCTTACAATTTTAACAAAAGGAGATTTGCATATCGATGAACACCATACTATTGAAGACACAGGAATTGCTTTAGGTGAAGCATTCTCAATAGGTTTAGCAGATAAAAAAGGTATGGAACGTTATGGTTTTGCCTTACCTATGGATGAGGCTGAGGCAAAAGTGTTGATAGATTTTGGCGGCAGAAACTGGATTGTTTGGGACGCAAGTTTTTCAAGAGAGAAAATAGGGGAGATGCCAACAGAAATGTTTTTCCACTTTTTTAAATCCTTTTCGGATGCTGCAAAATGCAATTTGAATATATCTTGTAAAGGAGAAAATGAACACCATAAAATTGAAGCTATATTTAAAGCATTTGCAAAAGCTATCAGAATGGCAATTAAAAAAGATCCCATGAGTAATTATTTGCCTTCTACAAAAGGAATGTTTTAAAACTTGAAACAATATTCAAGTCTTATTTACAATAATTATTACTAAATCTTGTTTTTACAATTAATAAAATGTAAGTAACTAGCACGGTAACTACTAAATGTTCAAATGCTCCAACAATCTTTGTTTTTAGCCAATTTTACTGTATTGATTTTATCAATAATTGTATTTATTGAACTATTGGTGGTATTTAAGCGCCCAATCCAACTGAAATTGTTGTTTCTTGGCATTTCATTTTCCTTTTTTTTAAATGCCCTTTTGTATCTAATTCAACCTTATATTGGATATGTTAGAGGAATAAATGAATTTCCATCAACTTTTTTAGGTGCATTATCTATTTTGCTTTTTTCTTATTTATGTTACCAGAAAATTGTTAAAAAGGCTCTTATTGTTAGTCTATTTATGATTTTTATTCATTTATTGGTTTTTATAAAATTTAATTTCATAAATAAAATTGACCCTTCAATACCACTTGAAAGTAAATTGATTTTAGGAAATAACAAATATGTTTATAGATCTGTTTTTTTTATTACAGGGTTACTTTTAGTCAATTTATTTTATTTTTTTAAATTATTGAAAAACTACAATTCTGAAAATATATATTTTAAACAATTGAGGTTTTGGACTTATTGGTTTATTTCTACCGTTTTTGTTATTTGGTTTATAAACCAACTTTTTTTATTCTCATTTATCCAAAAAGAGTTGGTTAAAATTGGTGTTTTAATATGTCATTTTACATTTATATTGTTAATTTTTTACCGTCCAAGATTTTTAAACCATTCAAATTTTGCAATTGTATTAGATGGTTCGTTCAAAAATATTTCTAAAACATTTAGTCAAGATGATTTTGTTAAATTGTTTTTCATAAGAATGTATTATCTAAATAAACTTGCAGAACTAGATGATTTTTGTAATTCCAATAAAATTAATGAAGAGGAAGTTAAAGACCTTGTATTTAATTTTTATAAGTTAAGTTTTTCAGATTTAGTGTACAAATCTAGGGTTGAATATTTCATTAACCTCATAAAAACTGGCGATAATGCAATGTTGTCATTGGAGTCATTAGCACAAATGTCGGGATTTAATTCAAGGCAGCATCTTTACAAATGGTTTAAGAAATTTCATGGTGGAAGTCCTTCTGATTTACTTTAATTACTTGTTAGCTACACTTAATTTTTCAAGATTCAATTTATAAATCTTTGCTAATCCAAACATAGTTTGCATCTTTTATATAAAAGTTGTAAACAAATTGTTTTTAATTCATAATTCATAATTCATAACTCATAATTCATATTTGTGGACTCATAGGTAAAATAGCAGTTGTGATTTTTATCTCTAGCTTTTTAATTGAGCTGCACACTAATAAAACTATTTTTTTTGGTATTACAAATTATTTACTACAAATTTGTATCATAATGATTAACAATATTAAACGTTGGTGGTGGCATAATAACTCTTAATGGGGCTATATTGTCGTACTAATTTATTTATAAAAAAATTAAGCCCCGATAGTATCGGGGTTTTTTACATTTAAAGGGTTTTGTAAACATGAAAAAAATTAGCATAAACACCACTTTTCAAAAGTTTTTGGCAGATGTTTTTACCCCTGTGGGTATTTATCTCCGTCTGCGTGATCGATTCCGTGATACTATTTTAATGGAAAGTACTGATTTTCATGCACAAGAAAGCAACTATTCTTTTATCGGTATAAACGCAATTGCTGGCATAGAAATCCGTAATAAAGGTTTGGTGGAATATAAAATACCAGGCAAAGAACCTGAAACACAAGTGCTTAATGGCACCCACGAAGTAGCAAACATTCTTCTTGAATTCTTACAACGTTTTATCATCAACCCAATTGATGTAAAGCCTGTTAAAGCTTCTCAAGGATTGTTTGGTTACCTAACTTATGACGCAGTTCAGTTTTTCGAATCAATTGAATTTGCTGACAAACCAAATTCCCGCAATTCGATTCCTTTAATGCGTTATCGACTGTATCAATATGTAATTGCTATTGATCATTTTAAAGATGAATTGTACATCATTGAGAACGCTATCGAGGGCATTCCATCTGAAGTTGATTTGGTTTTATCACTGATTAAAAACCGCGATCTACCCGTTTTCCCTTTTCGAACCATTGAAAACGAAAAATCAAATCTTACAAACGAAGCTTACAGAGAAATTGTAAATCAAGGTATTAGCAGTTGCCTGCGTGGAGATGTTTTTCAGATTGTACTTAGTAGACGCTTTGAACAAGCTTTTCAAGGTGATGAATTTAATGTGTATAGAACACTAAGAAGCATCAATCCTTCTCCTTATTTGTTTTATTTTGATTACGGTGAATATAAATTAATGGGTTCTTCTCCTGAAAGCCAGCTTATTGTTCAAAATGGAAAGGCTATTATCCATCCCATCGCAGGAACTTACCGCAGAACAGGTGACGATAAAATGGATAAGCAACTCGCTGAAAATTTAATGCAAGACGAAAAAGAAAACGCAGAACACGTAATGTTGGTTGATTTAGCTCGGAACGACCTTTCTCGTTATTGTGATGGTGTTGAAGTAACCCAGTACAAACAAATTAATTTTTATTCTCACGTTATACACATGGTTAGCAAAGTTCAAGGCAATATTTTTGATGGAGTTAATCCATTTGAATTGTTGGCAACTTCATTTCCTGCCGGTACGCTAAGTGGAGCACCTAAATACAAAGCGATGCAAATTATTGATAGCATTGAACCTACAGCTCGTAGCTATTATGGTGGTGCAATTGGTATTATGGGATTTGACGGCAATTGTAATCATGCAATCATGATTCGAACTTTTCTAAGTAAAAACAACACGCTTTTTTATCAAGCAGGTGCTGGTATAGTTGCTGCAAGCAACCCTGAAAGCGAATTGCAAGAAGTAAACAATAAACTCGGGGCCCTAAAAAATGCCATCGCAATGGCAGAAACCATTTCCGCATGAAAATATTAGTATTCGATAATTACGACTCTTTTACATACAATCTTGTCCATGTGGTGGAAAAAATCCTCAATCAAAAGATTGATGTCTTCCGCAACGATAAAATTGCTTTGGAGCAAGTGAATGATTACGATAAGATTATCCTTTCTCCTGGTCCTGGAATTCCAATTGAAGCTGGATTATTGCTTCCACTAATTCAACAATATGCAGCAATTAAATCAATTCTCGGAGTTTGTTTGGGTCACCAAGCCATTGCTGAAGCTTTTGGCGGTTCATTGATTAACCTGAAAAATGTTTTTCACGGCATCGCAACACCAATAGATTTGCTTAAAAATGAAAGGGGTGAAAATTCTAAAATTTTTACTGGTCTTCCTGAACAAATTACTGTTGGTCGCTACCACAGTTGGGTAGTAAATGAAGATGATTTGCCTGAGGAATTAACCATCACTGCCAGAGATGAATCTGGATTAATTATGGCTTTACAACACAAAAAATATGATGTTACTGGGGTGCAATTTCATCCAGAAAGTGTTTTAACGCCTCATGGTGAAGCTATAATTCGCAACTGGTTACTTTTATAACAATCAACCCGCTTTTTATGAAAAAAATATTGCAATCTCTCTTTGAATATAAATCTTTATCAAGGCAACAAGCCTACGAAATATTACTACAAATCAGTAATGGCATCTATAATGAACATGAAATCACTGCATTTATGACGGTGTATTTGATGCGAAGTGTTACTATAGATGAATTGCTGGGTTTTAGAGATGCTTTGTTAGAACTTTGCTTGCCTTTTGAAGTAGATTCTTCATCTGTAATTGATATTGTAGGAACAGGTGGTGATGGAAAAAATACCTTCAATGTTTCAACATTGGCTTGTTTTGTGGTTGCTGGTGCAGGAAAAAAAGTGGTTAAACACGGTAATTATGGAGCTTCGTCTGTAAGTGGAGCATCTAATGTGATGGAACAAATCGGCTATAAATTAAAAAACAATACCGATGATCTTAAAAAAGAATTAGATAAAGCTAATTTTTGCTTTTTACATGCACCAATGTTTCATCCTGCTTTAAAAACCGTTGGACCAATTAGACGAAACCTCGGCATGCGTACATTTTTTAATATGTTGGGTCCATTGGTAAACCCTGCTCGTCCAGGAGTTCAATTGATTGGTGTCTATAACCTAGAAATGGCGAGGATTTACAACTATATTTTGCAACAATCCACATTAAAATATACCATTGTACATTCTTTGGATGGTTATGATGAAATTTCACTTACCAACGATACTAAGGTAATAACGCCTTTTGGAGAGCAAATGTTATCACCAATGGATTTGGGAAAACGAATGGTTAGTCAAGATGATATTTATGGTGGAGACACTGTTGCCGAAGCGGCATCGATTTTTATGAAAATATTAAATGGTAAAGGTACTTGGGCTCAAAATGCAGTTGTTTTGGCAAATGCAGCGATGGCACTTTTTACTACTGGAGATTTCACCAATTATGAAGAGTCGTATCAAATGGCTGTAGAAAGTCTAGAATCTGGTAAAGCATTTCAAACCTTTCAACAGCTTATTGCGTTACAATAATATGTCTATCCTAGATACTATAATCGCCCGAAAATTTGAAGAAGTTGCAGAACGAAAATTGAAAGCACCAATTTCCGAATTGGAAAATTCTATTCATTTTTCTAAGCAAATCATCTCTTTAAAGCAATATATTGTAGATCCTCAACGCACAGGAATTATTGCTGAATTTAAACGAAAATCTCCATCAAAGGGTGTAATTAATGATACGGCAAATGTAGTTGATGTAACCAAAGCTTACGCAGAATTTGGTGCCAGCGGTTTGTCTATTTTAACAGATACTGATTTTTTTGGCGGATTTACTGAGGATGTGATTGAAGCACGGATTAACCCATTGCCCATTCTAAGAAAAGATTTTATTGTAGATGAATATCAAATTATAGAAGCAAAAGCAATGGGTGCTGATGTAATTTTATTGATTGCATCTTGTTTAACAGCATTACGTGTAAAAGAATTGGCAGCGTTTGCAAAATCTTTGGAATTGGAAATATTGTTGGAACTCCACCATTCAAATGAACTCAATCACATCAATGAACATATTGAAATAGTGGGCATCAACAACCGCAATTTGAATACCTTTGAGGTTGATATTGAAAACAGTATCCGAATGGCAGAAAAACTCGGAAATGCTTTTGTGAAAGTAGCCGAAAGTGGTATCAAATCACCTGAAGACGTTATTCGATTTAAACAATATGGATTTGACGGATTCTTAATTGGTGAAAATTTTATGAAAAACGCCAACCCATCATTTGCTTTTCAATCATTTGTATTAAACCTTCAAAAATTACAATGAGGATAAAAGTCTGTGGCATGACAAATATTGATCAAATCAAGCAGCTCAACAATTGGAATGTTGAGTTTGCAGGTTTGATTTTTTACCCTAAATCGCCACGCTTTGTTGGGAAGTTTAATTTGCGTGCTCAAGATTTTAAAAAAGAAAACTTAAAAATAAATACTGTGGGTGTATTTGTGAATGCTTCAATTGATGAAGTATTAACAACCGCAGAAACTTGGAAATTATCAATGGTGCAATTGCATGGCGATGAAACCCCGAAATATTGCGAGCAAATCAGCAATCACATTATCATCATAAAGGCTTTTAGGGTTATGGAAAACGATAATCTTGAATGGAAAATTTATCCTTACCATTCAGCTGTAGATATGTTTCTTTTTGATACAGCACCTAAACCGCAAGCCAATACCAAATCAACTGTTTATGGTGGTACAGGTGAACATTTTGATTGGAATTTGTTAGACAATATAAAACTCAATAAACCTTATTTTTTAAGCGGAGGTTTGCAATTGTTAGATAGTCATAAACTTATAGAATATTCAAAAAAACATAAAAACTTATTTGCAGCAGATGTCAATAGCCGGTTTGAGGTTTCTCCTGGCGTAAAAGATTTGATGTTGGTAAAGAGTTTTATAGATGAAATACGCAAATAAAAAATATGGAAACTACAAAAACAATGAAATTTCAGCCCGATGAAATGGGTTATTACGGCGATTTTGGTGGTGCTTATATTCCTGAAATGCTTCACCGTAATGTAGAAGAACTAAAATCTTGCTACAAAGAAATAATTAATGATGCAGCATTTCAATTGGAATTTCAAGCATTACTCCGCGATTTTGTTGGCAGACCAACTCCTTTATATTATGCTTCCCGTTTGAGTGAAAGATACAATACCAATATCTACCTTAAGCGTGAAGATTTATGCCATACTGGGGCGCATAAAATCAACAACACTATCGGTCAAATTTTATTGGCCATACGTTTAGGGAAAACCCGCATTATTGCTGAAACAGGAGCAGGTCAGCATGGAGTTGCCACTGCAACGGTTTGTGCATTGAAGGGGTTGCCTTGTATTGTTTATATGGGTGAAAAAGATATTGAACGACAGGCACCAAATGTTGCACGAATGAAAATGCTTGGTGCAGAAGTGAGGCCGGCTAAAAGCGGAAGTAAAACTTTAAAAGACGCTACCAACGAAGCCATTCGCGATTGGATTAATCATCCAGACGATACCCATTATATTATTGGAAGTGTTGTTGGTCCGCACCCATATCCAGATATGGTTGCAAGATTTCAATCGGTTATTAGCGAAGAAATTCGCAAGCAACTTAAAGTAGAAACTGGTTCTGAATTGCCTACGCATGTGGTTGCTTGTGTAGGCGGAGGAAGCAATGCTGCAGGTGCTTTTTATCATTTTTTAGAAGAAGAATCGGTAGAATTGGTTGCCGTTGAAGCCGCCGGACAAGGTGTTTTCTCTGGATTAAGTGCCGCTACAACAGCTTTGGGTAAACCTGGTATCTTACACGGAAGTAAAAGCTTGGTAATGCAAACCGCTGATGGTCAAGTTGTTGAACCTCATAGCATTTCGGCTGGATTGGATTACCCAGGTATCGGACCGATGCATGCTTTTTTGTTTACTAGTGGTAGAGGAACATTTACTAGTGCCACAGACGAACAAGCGCTTGAAGCTTCTATTGAACTTTCACGCACCGAGGGAATTATTCCTGCATTGGAAACTGCTCACGCTCTTTATGTGCTTAGAAATTTAAAATTCAAACCAACTGACAAAGTTGTGGTTTGTTTGAGTGGCAGAGGCGATAAAGATCTTTCAACTTATATATCAGCATTGAAACTTGGATAATATGTCGAGATTTAAAAATTTATTTGAACACAAAAACCAAAAGGTTTTAAATGTTTATTGTACTGCAGGATTTCCGTCATTAAATAGCACAATGCCCATAATGCAAACTTTAGAACAAAATGGGGCAGATATCATCGAGTTGGGAATTCCCTATTCAGATCCATTGGCAGATGGCGAAGTGATACAAGAAAGTAGTGCAAAAGCACTTTTGAACGGTATGACGATTGCCACTTTGTTTGCACAATTGCAAAATATGAGGGATAAGATTTCGGTTCCTGTGGTGTTGATGGGTTATATGAATCCAGTTTTACAATATGGATTTGAACAATTTTGTGCAGATGCAGCAGCCGTTGGTGTTGATGGACTAATCTTGCC
>CAMBYC010000032.1 GCA_945871875.1 Sphingobacterium thalpophilum | reverse complement strand
ATGATCCACTTGAAGTTGCAAAATCCTTTGAACAGGCCGGAATTAAAAGATTACATCTTGTAGATTTGGACGGTGCAAAACTCGGGAAAGTGGTAAACTGGAAAGTGTTAGAACAAATTGCAACCCATACAACCCTCAAAATCGATTTCGGTGGAGGAATTAAACAAGAAGCCGATTTGGAAAATGTAATCAATAGTGGTGCAACTTGGGCTACCATTGGAAGTTTAGCTGCAAAACAACCTGAGGTTTTTGAAGATTGGATATTGCGTTATGGTTGTAATCGCTTTTTTTTAGGGGCAGATGCTAAAAATGAAAATATTGCCGTTGGCGGCTGGCTTGAAACTACTAACACTTCGGTTTATGATTTTATAGCAAGATATATTGAATTGGGCTTGACGCATATTTTTTGTACAGACATCAGTAAAGACGGAACCCTTGAAGGTCCGGCAACTGCTTTGTATGAAAAAATTATCTTAAGAAATCCTAGCATACAATTGGTGGCAAGTGGAGGTGTAAAAGACATCAATTGTATTCATGAACTTAAAGCTGCAGGCTGTTCTGGTGTTATTATTGGGAAGGCCATTTATGAAAACAGAATTACCCTTGACCAATTAAAACCATTTTTATTATGATTACCAAACGTATAATTCCTTGTTTGGATATAAAAGATGGGAGAACGGTAAAAGGTACAAATTTTGAAAACCTTCGTGATGCTGGCGATCCTGTAGCTTTGGGTGCATTATATGCACAACAAGGTGCTGATGAACTGGTTTTTTTAGACATCACCGCCACCAATGAGCGTCGAAAAACCCTAAGTGAACTCGTTAACAGAATTGCACATCATATTAATATTCCTTTTACAGTTGGAGGTGGTATTTCTAGCATTGAAGATGTGTATCATTTGTTGCATCAAGGTGCCGATAAAATTTCAATCAACACCTCGGCTTTTCGCAGAGCAGAATTAATTAACGAACTTGCACGCGAATTTGGAACACAATGTGTTGTTTTGGCAATCGATGCCAAAATGGAAGCCGATGGCGAATGGTATGTTTTCCTTAATGGAGGCAGACTTTCCACCGGAGTAAGAGTAGAAGATTGGGCAAGAGAAGGGGTTGATCGTGGAGCTGGTGAAATTTTGCTTACTTCCATGAACAATGATGGCACAAAAGCCGGATTTGCTTTGGATATAACTAGAAAATTAGCAACTCAATTGCCAGTACCTGTTATTGCATCAGGTGGAGCAGGAAATATGCAACATTTTGTTGATGTTTTTAAAGATGCTTCCGCAGATGCTGCTCTAGCTGCTAGTATTTTCCATTTCAAAGAAATTGAAATCCAAACATTAAAAAACTTCTTGCATCAAAATGAAGTTGATGTAAGATTATAATAATCCGATTAACATCCTCTTAAAAGATTTTTGAACAATGAACATAAATTTTAGTAAATCGTCCGATGGCTTGGTACCCGCAATCATACAAGACAATATTACCTCAAAAGTATTGATGTTGGGTTATATGAACCAAGAGGCAATCGATAAAACGATAAGCACTGGGTTGGTAACTTTTTTTAGTCGCTCAAAAAACCGTATGTGGACGAAAGGAGAAGAAAGTGGCAATTTTTTGCATTACATTTCCGTTTCTGTGGATTGTGATCAAGACAGTTTGTTGATAAAAGCAAATCCAGTAGGACCGGTTTGCCATACTGGAGCTGATACTTGTTGGAACGAATTGAATACATCTGAAAATTTCTTAATAGATTTAGAGAAGATTATTGAAAGTAGAAAGTTGGGAACTGATGAAAAATCTTATGTTAAATCTTTATTTAATAAGGGTATCAATAGCATTGCACAAAAAGTAGGAGAAGAGGCTGTAGAGCTGGTTATTGAAGCAAAAGACAACGATGACGATAAATTTATAAATGAAGCTGCTGACTTAATTTTTCATTTTTTAATTTTACTTAACATCAAAAATTTTACATTGCAACAAGTTATAGACGTTTTACAAAAAAGACATAAAAAATGAATGCAAAACTTTTCTTTCTAGCTTTTTTTCTTCCTGTTTTTGTAATGGCACAAAACAGTTTTACCATCAATGGACAACTTAAAGGAATTCCGGATAATACAGAATTGGTATTGGGCAATGAGGAAATTAATCCTGAGCCCTTAGCGAAATCCATATCAAAAAATGGAGCATTTGAATTGAAGGGTGTGGTAAATGCTCCCGGAATTTATTTGCTTTCTGTTAGTGGTTCCGCTCAAAAACTTGCTATTTTTATGGACAATAGTCCAATTAAAATTGAGGGAAAATTTGATTCATTGGCAAATTCACTTGTAACTGGATCTCCTTCTCACAAACAGTTTGTACAATTTAATGCCTCATTTAATCCCTATTTTGCTAAATTAGGTAAAATAGTAGCTGATCTTAATGCAGGAAAGCCAGATCCAGGAGGAGTTAAACGTGCAGATTACGAAAAAACAATCAATACAATCCAAACAAAAACGGATGAATTTATTAATGCAAATCCAACTTCTTATGTTTCTTCGTTTGTTGTATTGTTTATGACTCAATTAAAACCTCCAGCTGAAATTACTGAACTAAGGTTTAATAAACTTGCAGGAGTTGTAAAAAAAGGATACTACGGAAAATTAGTGGAAAAAAGTATTGAAGACAGTAAAATTGGTGCAATAGGCAGTAAGGCAGTTGATTTTATTCAAAATGACCCATCAGGAAAACCAATTGATTTGCAATCTTTCCGAGGTAAATATGTTTTAATTGATTTTTGGGCTAGTTGGTGCAAACCTTGCCGAATGGAAAACCCTAACGTTGTAATGGCTTACAATCGATACAAAAACAAAAACTTTACGGTTTTAGGGGTCTCTTTAGATAAAGATAAAGATTCTTGGATTAAAGCTATTGAAGACGATAAACTAACTTGGACCCATGTTAGTGACCTGAAATATTGGAACAATGAAGTGTCAATGAAATACAAAATTGAAAGTATTCCACAAAACTATCTAATTAGTCCTGAAGGAATTATCATTGATAAAAATCTAAGAGGAAACGATTTACTTCGCAAACTAAATGAAGTTTTAAAATAAGATTTTCTCTGTAGTAAATAAAAAAAGGTTGAAAACAATTACATCGATTATTGTTTTCAACCTTTTTTAGTCTAAATATCATTACAAATTATTTCACCATAAAACTCACCATGGTGTTTTCCCAAAGTAAATTCACTTTTCCACCTGCAACAGTAAATGTCATTTGCTCTGTAAATTGAGGCGCTTTTCCAGGTTTAACTTCAATTCTAAGAACATCTTCATCTTGCTTGTACCTGAAAGAACCCCATTGGTTAGTGGTTTTGTTAAAAATGATGGTCCAGCTGTCTGCACCAGGAATCGTAAACAATGCATATTTCCCTTTTGCCAAAGTTTTACCATCTACTTTGATGTCGTTGTCAATATCAAAAGTAGTTGCATCGTTAGCACCCGTGCGCCAAATTTTTCCAAAAGGAACCAAATCACCAAAGATTTTTCTGCCTTTAACTGATGGTTGACTATAATTTATAGTAATCAACGTGTTTCCAACTTTGCCGCTAGCGGTTGCTGCTGGACTTGGTTTTTTATCTTGTGCTGAAGCAGAAACAGCAAAGATGGTTACCAAACAAAATAAACTGAATAAATTTTTCATAACTAAATGGTTTAATGATAATATGAATTTACATCAATTAATAATAACTTAATTGACGTTTATACAATTGAACAACATTTTCTAAGCCAAGATACAATGCATCACAGATTAATGCATGTCCAATGCTTACTTCATCAATCCATGGAATATGTTGATGCAAATATCCAAGATTATTTAAATCTAAATCATGACCTGCATTTATCCCTAATCCCAATTCTCTTGCTACTTCGGCTGCTTTTAAATAAGGATATATTGCTTTTTCTTTATCAATGTCAAATCCTTTTGCATAGTTTTCGGTATACAATTCAACTCGGTCGGCACCCGTAGTTTTTGCAGCTTTAATCATTTGAATATCAGGATCTATAAAAATGGAAACCCTTATGCCAGCAGCATGGAAAATCGCAATTGTATCTTTTAAATAGGTTTGGTGTACAATAGTATTCCAACCGTGGTTTGATGTTAGCTGTCCCAATGCATCAGGCACCAAAGTAACTTGATTAGGTTTAATCTCTAAAACAAGATCTATAAACTTTTGCTCTGTAGGATTGCCTTCGATATTGAATTCCGTAGTAATAATTTTATTTATTGCTCGCACATCTTCATAACGAATGTGTCTTTCATCTGGTCTTGGATGCACCGTAACACCATCTGCACCAAATCTTTGTACATCAATGGCTGCTTTAACCACATCTGGATTGTTTCCACCCCTGCTGTTTCTTATCGTGGCAATTTTGTTGATGTTTACTGAAAGTTTTGTCATACCACAAAGTTAATACAAATTACAAGCCTCATAAATAATCTTATAAATTGAAAATATATAGATAAATATGATATGGATTAGTTACTCAAAACTTGTAAATTTATACAATGAAAAATTTATTATTATCAACGATAGCCTTTTTTGTTTTTGCCACTGCAAATGCTGCTGCTTCAAAAGAAATTTACCAACTCACGGTTTATCATTTTAGTACAAAAGATCAAGAAGCAAAAATAGATCAATATTTAAAAGATGATTTGCTGCCTTTTTTACACACCCAAAAAATCAAATCTGTAGGTGTGTTTTTCCCAATTGCAAATGATACTGCTTCAGACAAAAAGATTTATGTTCTAACTCCTATCAAAGAACTTAGTAAATTGCCTGAATTGCAGCAAAAAATAGCATTGATGGTTTCTGAGAAGCCTTCTCCTTATAGTTCAGCACAATACAATGATGCGCCTTATGTTCGCATGGAAAACATCATTATTCAAGCTTGGGAGATGCACCCTACGATGCAATTGCCAAAGTTGACTACTCCTATATTAGATCATGTTTATGAATTAAGAAGTTATGAAAGTGCAACCGAACAATATTATAGAAGTAAGGTGAAAATGTTTAATCAGGGTGGAGAGATATTTTTGTTTGCACGCTTGCAATTTAATGCTGTTTTTTATGGAGATGTTGTTGCAGGTTCTAGAATGCCGAATCTGATGTATATGACTAGTTTTGACAATATGGCATCAAGGGAAGCACATTGGAATGCTTTCAAAAATGATGCTGAATGGAAAACATTGTCTGCAATACCTGAATACCAACATGCTGTAAATAGAAATGAAACCATATTGATGAAGGCTAAAGCGTATAGCGATTATTAATATTTGTATTCATTATTTTAATATTCAATATGATTAAGCGGGTTTGTGTATATTGTGCTTCAAGTGATAAGGTTGATAAAGTATATTTTGATGCTGTTTCAATTTTGGCAAAGCAATTGGTAGACAACAACATTCAAGTGGTTTATGGGGGAGGAGCAAGTGGATTAATGGGTAAATTGGCAGATGATGTACTTCTTTTCGGTGGTCATGTTATTGGAATTATGCCCAATTTTATGAAAGAGGTGGAATGGGCACACAAGGGCGTATCTGAATTTCATTTTGTTGGTGATATGGCAGAGCGAAAAAAGAAGTTCCTTGATATGTCTGATGCTTTAATTGCACTACCAGGAGGCTGTGGCACCTTGGAAGAATTGTTTGAAGCCATTACGTTAAAAAGATTAGGTCTTTTTACGAAACCTATCATCATTTTAAATATCAATCACTTTTATGACCCATTAGTGGCATTATTAGACAGATGTATTGAAGAGCATTTTATGTCCGAATTACATCGCAATATTTGGCAAATCATTGAAGATCCTACAAAAATCATTGACACAATAAAAAATGCTCCAACTTGGTCGGATGATGCAATTGCTTATGCAAAAGTATAAGATTTGAATTATCTGGGAAGCAATCTTGGTTTCCCAGATAATTTATCTTTATACTTTAATTGTTTTCAATTAGCCTGAAACCTGTTTTGGTTAGTTCTATTTTTCTCTCTTTAAATAATTTCCCCAAAGTCATTTTAAAAGTTTTTTTACTCATTCCAAAAAAAGAGTAAATTTCTTCTGGCTCACTTTTATCGTGATAAGGTAAATATCCATCGTGTTCTTGTAATAACCTCATTATTTTTGACGATTCATCTTCTGTTTTTTGATATCCCGGTTTTCCAATGGTAACATCAATTTTGTTGTCTGGTCGGATGGTTTTTATAAATCCTTGTAATTTATCTCCAATATTGATATCCATGAAAACTTCATTTTGGTGAAGCAATCCGATGTGTTTTTTATTGATGATCATTGCATAACCCAAATCCGTTTGACGATAAACAATAAGATCTACAATTTCTTTTTCTACTACAGATATCTCTTCATTGCTGAACAATTGTTCAATGTATTGTGTTGCAGCAACTCTGCCAGTTTGAGCATCAATATATAAGGAAACTAAATAATCCCCTCCCAAACGCATGGGAGAAATCTGCTTGCTCTTAGGAACAAGAAGATCTTTCATTAAACCCCAATCTACAAAAGCCCCATGGCTACTGATGTCTACTACCCTCAAAAGTGCAATATCACCTACCACAGCCTTGGGTATAAGTGTGGTTGCAATCAAACGATTTTCTGAATCATGGTAAACAAATACATTTATTTCGTCACCTATTTTAGTACCATTGGGTACAAATCTTTTTGGGAGTAGAATTCCCTCATTCCCATCATCTAAATAAGCTCCAGCATCTTTAATCCTTTGCACAATAAGGCTGTTGAATTGACCAACTTGTATCATATCGAAATAGTATCTTATAAATTAAATGTAAATATCAACTAAAAAACCCGCCTTTTGGCGGGTTTTTGTATTTATTTAAGTTTATTATTAGTATCTGTACAATTCTGGCTTGTATGGTCCTTCAAGCGGAATGCCTAAGTATTCAGATTGTTCACCAGTTAGTTCGTCTAAAACAACTCCAATTTTTGCAAGGTGTAAACGAGCAACTTTCTCATCCAACTGCTTTGGCAATACATAAACCTTGTTTTCATATTTGCCAGGATTGGTGTACAATTCTAATTGTGCCAAAACTTGGTTGGTGAATGAATTGCTCATTACAAAACTTGGGTGACCAGTAGCACAACCCAAATTTACCAATCTACCTTCTGCCAACAAAATGATGTCTTTACCATCAATGGTATACATATCAACCTGAGGTTTGATGGTATCTTTTGTATCGCCATAGTTTTCATTCAACCAAGCAACATCAATTTCAATATCAAAGTGGCCAATGTTACATACAATAGCCTTGTCCTTCATTTTTTTGAAATGCTTTCCGGTAATCAAATCACGACAACCAGATGCAGTTACAACAATATCAGCTTCCTGAACGGCGTCAATCATTTTTTTAACTTCGAAACCATCCATTGCAGCTTGTAATGCACAAATTGGATCTATTTCAGTTACAATTACTCTACAACCAGCACCAGCCAAAGAATATGCAGAACCTTTACCCACATCACCATAACCACCAACAACTGCTACTTTGCCCGCCATCATAACATCAGTTGCTCTACGAATGGCATCAACCAAACTTTCTTTACAACCGTATTTGTTATCGAATTTAGATTTGGTTACAGAATCGTTTACGTTAATAGCAGGAATAGGCAATGTGCCTTTTGCCATTCTTTCGTATAAACGATGTACACCAGTTGTAGTTTCTTCACTCAATCCTTTAATATGCTGAACCAACTCTGGGTATTTGTCAAAAACGATATTTGTCAAATCGCCACCATCGTCTAATATCATAGTCAAAGGACGATCTTCGCCACCAAAAAACAATGTTTGTTCAATACACCAATCAGCTTCTTCAATACTTTGACCTTTCCAAGCAAAAACACCAATTCCAGCTGCTGCAATTGCTGCTGCCGCATGATCTTGAGTAGAAAAAATATTACAAGAACTCCATTTTACTTCTGCACCTAAAGCAACCAATGTTTCAATTAAAACAGCAGTTTGAATGGTCATGTGTAAGCAACCAGCAACTCGAGCTCCTTTTAAAGGTTGTTGTGCACCATATTCTTCACGTAAAGCCATTAATCCAGGCATTTCAGCTTCCGCCAAACGAATTTCCTTACGGCCCCATTCTGCTAGGGTGATGTCTTTTACTTTATAAGGTAGTGTAAAATCAATTGAATTTGTAAGCAATGACATAATCTAAATTTATTTTTTGCGAAATTAAATAAATATCTGCATCTTTTCCTTTTATCGTTTAGGAAAGTAGATAATTGGATCTTTCGCTCTGAAATTTGTTGGATTTTAAAATATGAAAATCTGAAAAATTAAGTTAAAATGGCTTTGCCTTTACGATTTTATCTTAATAGGTTATACAATTATCAATTAATGATAGACACTATTTTATGATTGCATTCCAATCTGGAGCCATAATTTTTTTGCCGTTTTTATATTTAAATATGATATTATTGATCAATATTTCATCTCCTTTCTTAGCGTTATCTTTTATGCTTTCAGCCCAATTTGTACTCAAAAATGCGGTGTCATAAAAATCTGCAGCCCTAAAATCTCTTACTTTTTTTAACAGTTCGGTTTCGCTATCGCGAAAGCTGTTGGTGAAACTATAATTGATTCTAAAACGCACTACAGGATATTTAGTGCCTTTCTTATCTTTTACTATGAGTGCACTATCGATATTTTTTTTCAATTGTTCAGGAGCAAAACTTCCACTTGTCAAGTTGCCAAATGTTACAAAAAATTGTGGTATTGTATCTATTTGATTTTTTTTTGCTTGTGCAAAAACATTTTGTTGTAGAATAAAGATGAACAAAAATAGAATGGGAGTTTTCATGAATATAAATTTTGATTGCAATTAAATGTATTAATTAATCTAGTGATGTTAAACTTTCCTCAATCATTTTAATTTTGGCCAATGCATCTGTTTTTTTTCTGTGTTCGGCTGCTACAATTTCAGGTTTTGCATTTTGAACAAAACGTTCATTACTTAGCTTTTTGTCAACAGCATCTAAAAACCCTTTATGGTATTCCAATTCTTTCAGCAATTCAATTTTTTGGTTGCCAGTGTCCATTGGTGTTGTTGTTTTGATATAGAACTTTTCTTTACCTGCAACTGCCGGAATAGTTTGTGGAATCGTTTCATTTGTTATTGCAAATTTTGAAGCATTTACTTGTTTAGCCAAAATAGATCCACTGATTAAGTAATCTGATGAATTTGCAGTTTGCACATACAATTCAATGGTTTCCTTCATTTTTAATTGTGCTTTATTGCGGGTGTCTCTTACAGCAGTAATAGCATCTTGCAACAATTTTCCTTGTGCTAATATGTTTATTTGCAATTCACTAAGTGTTTCATTAACAGAATTTTGAAGCGCTATACAAATGTCATCACCTTCAATTCTTTCTTCCAGTTGGTGATATATTTCTTCTGTAATGAATGGTATAAATGGATGCAACAATTTCATTAGCGATTCAAAATACTTTTTAGTTGCTGCAATGATATGGGCATCTATTTCAGTTGAACCATAAGCAGGTTTTACCCATTCCAAATACCAGCTACAGAAATCATCCCAAACTAAAGTATACAAAGTCTTTAATACTTCACTGAGTTTAAATTGTCCATACAACTGTTCAATTTCAATACTAACTTGTTGTAATCTTGCCTCAAACCATGCAATTGCAAAATAAGCTTTCTCCGCATCTTCTTTGCTGTATTCAAAAGTTATAGGAGTTTTCTCTTCCCACATTTTTAACAGCTTAAGTGCATTCCAGAGTTTGTTGCAAAAGTTTCTGCCTTGTTCGTTGGAAGATTCATCCCACAACAAATCATTTCCAGCTGGAGATGAAATCATAATACCAAATCGAACAGCATCCGCACCATATTTATCGATGAGTTCAAGCAAATCTGGAGAATTCCCCAAGCTCTTACTCATTTTTCTTCCCATTTTATCTCTTACAATACCTGTAAAATATACACTTTCAAAAGGTATTTGTCTTTGATATTCTAATCCAGACATAATCATTCTGGCTACCCAAAAGAAAATGATTTCTGGTGCAGTAACCAAAGTTTGGGTTGGATAATAATAATTGATATCATCGTTACCCGGATTTGAATATCCTTTAAAAACCTCTATCGGCCAAAGCCAAGAGGAAAACCAAGTGTCCAAACAGTCATCGTCTTGGTGTAAATCTTCAATTACACCATTGGGATTATTTTCTAGATATAATTTGAATGCTTGTTCAACGTTTGTTCCAACATAAACATTACCATTTGTATCATACCAAGCTGGAATTCTGTGGCCCCACCAAAGTTGTCGGCTAATGCACCAATCTTTGATGTTTTCCATCCAATGGCGGTAAAGGTTCTTAAATTTAGGTGGATAAAATTGAATTTCTTCATTCATAACCGCCAATAATGCCGGCGTTGCAATTTTCTTAGTATCAACCCACCATTGTAACGACAATCTTGGTTCCACAATAGCGTCTGTACGTTCAGAATAACCAACTTGATTGGTATAATCTTCTGTTTTTACCAAATAACCGGTTTCTTCTAGTTGTTTAGCAATTTTTTTTCTAACGGTAAAGCGATCTTCCCCAACATACAATTGAGCAGCATCACTTAAACTGCCATCATTATTAAGTATATCAATTGTTTCCAATTGATGCTTAATGCCTAGTTGGTAATCATTAGGATCGTGTGCTGGGGTAATTTTTAAGGCACCTGTACCAAAATCCATACTTACATATTCATCAAATATAATAGGTATTGATCTATTGATTAAAGGTACTATAGCCCTTTTTCCATGCAAATGGGTAAATCTAGTATCCTCAGGATGCACTGCAATTGCACTATCTCCAAGTATCGTTTCGGGCCTCACGGTTGCAATAGTAATGTATTCTGTTTCAGCACCTTCTTCATTATTTTCAATTGCATAACGAAGAAAATACAACTTAGACTGTGTTTCTTTGAAGATTACTTCTTCATCACTTAATGCTGTTTGGGCTTTTACGTCCCAATTGATCATTCTCTTCCCACGGTAAATATGACCTTTTTGAAAAAGATCTACAAACACACTGATTACAGAATCATAATAATGATCGTCCATTGTGAAAGTGGTTCTTTCCCAATCGAGGCTACAACCTAATTTTTTAAGTTGTTGTAAAATGATTCCACCATATTTGTTTTTCCATTCCCAAGCATGTTCAAGAAAAGCCTCTCTACCTAGCGAAGATTTTGAAATCCCTTGTTCTCTCAACAAGTGTACCACTTTAGCTTCGGTTGCAATAGAAGCATGGTCAGTGCCAGGAACCCAACAAGCATTCTTACCCTGCATCCTTGCTCTTCGGATTAAAATATCTTGTATAGTATTGTTTAAACAATGCCCCATGTGTAAAATGCCTGTTACATTAGGTGGAGGCATAGTTATTGTATATGGAACTCGTCCATCTGGTTTGCTGTTAAAATATGTTTTATCAAGCCAATGTTGGTACCACTTGTTTTCTGATTGACTATGTTCAAAATTATTAGGAAGTGTCATTGCTGTTGATTTGATTTGCAAAGGTAAAGATTTGATAGCTAGTGTGCCTAGTATAATTGTAGTTTAAATAAACCTTTTAGCATTGCAATAAAATTATTTTGATTTTTAGTTTTGGATATTTTTCATTTTTTTTAAGTTCATTTGTTTTTTCATTTTATGTTTTGTATTATTGTGCAACAAACCACCTACCTCTAATTCCATAAAAATTTTATTGGTTCATTTAACCATTGTGATTATTTCATAAATAATATGAATTATTCATAACAAAGTTTTATAAACTATTACCTGTGAATTAAACCATAATTTTTTAAAAAGTATAATTTTATGGAAAAGGAAAGGTTAGAGTATCTCGACATCAAACGCACTTTTGTTGGACCTCAAATCAACAAATCTTTAAAAATTTCAATTGCCATAGCTGTAATATTAGTTGTTGGCATGCTATTTTTTTCTATGTTCTTCCTTGATTAATCTATTGGTAAATTTCTTTTTATTTATTTCAGTTTCGTATAATAAAATCAACTGAGTTATTGAAATTATTATGTAATAATAATTTCAATAATTTTTTTTAAAAAAAGGAATTTAAGGTTGTCTTTAGATTAAATTATATTGTTTAAACCCAAAAGAATTTAAAGAATTGGTCACTTAAGTTTAAAAATTCATTGAAATATTATTTGATAAATCCTTTTGATGATTTGATAATTCTTCATTGAAAAAAACTTAGCTCATTTTTAAAAATCCTAATTATGAAAAAAGAAAGAATGGAATATTTAGATTTGGAAAAGACAGGTCCAAAATTTGAACCTAGTAAAACTTTAAAAATTGCAATTTTAATAACTGTTATAATAGTTTGTTCAATTTTGTTTTTTATATTTTTTATAGATAAATAGCTATTAGAAGGTTTTTTATTAAATAATAGCCTCTTTACAATTGTAAACTATATGAATTGATTAATTTTAATTAATGTATGCAATTGTAGATATTGAAACAACTGGTGGAAATGCAAAAACTGGATCAATAACTGAAATAGCTATTGTTATTCATGATGGTGTAAATACAATAGAGCAGTATCAAACGCTTATTAATCCTAAAGTACCAATTCCTCCTTTCATTACAACGCTCACTGGGATTGATGATGAAATGGTAAGTTCCGCACCGTTTTTTGAAGATGTTGCGCCTCAAATTATGAATTTGCTATCTGGTGTAGTCTTCGTTGCACATAACGTTAATTTTGATTATTCCTTTATTTTAGAGCATCTTAAAAAGGTTGGCTTGATTTGGGAAGCACCAAAACTTTGTACAGTTAGATTGAGTAGAAAGATATTTCCTGGATACCAAAGTTACTCTTTGGGTAAAATTTGCAATTCTTTAGGCATCCCAATAAAAGATAGACATCGGGCTCTTGGAGATGCATTGGCAACTACCACTCTATTTTGTTTGTTATTGCAACACGATAAAGACAAAACGGTACAAAAAATGCTTAAAAAGGGAAGTAGAGAATCTTATCTCCCAATGAATCTTCCTAAAGCTGATATAGACCAGTTGCCTGATGAACCTGGCGTTTACTACTTTCACAACCAACAAGGAAAAATTATTTATGTAGGTAAAGCAAAGGCTTTAAAAAAGAGGGTAATAAGTCACTTTTCAAACAATTCTACATCTGCAAAAAAACAAGAGCTAATAAGAACTGTTTGTCATATATCTTTTAACCTAACAGGTTCTGAATTTGCCGCTGAAATTATCGAAAGCATTGAAATTAGGCAACATTGGCCCATTTTTAATTTAAGTCAAAAAAAACCTGAGTTTCCTTACGGACTTTTTCTTTATGAAGATATGTTGGGTAGAAATAGATTGGCAATTGGGAATGTGAAAAAATACAGTACTTCTATTTATCATTTTCATGTTTTAACAGAAGGTTATCAATTGTTATGGCGTATGGTAAAATCGCATTATCTGTGCCCAAAACTTTGTTTTCTTCAAACAGAAGGGGATTGTGTAGGTGTTCAAGAGGGATATTGCAAAGGAGTTTGTTGCAATAAAGAGTCTGTTGATGATTACAACAATCGAGTTAAAACTTCAATTGAAGCTTTGTTGGATATTTTACCCAGTTTTGGATTGATTGAACAGGGTAGAGGAGAACAAGAAAAAATGTATATGTTGGTGGAAAATGGGAAATTCTATGGGTATGGTTTTTTACCTGCTGAAACTAAAATCAATAACAAAGAACACCTTAAAGCATTGCTACAACCCGCTCCTGAAAACGAGTTTATTAGATCTTTAGTGCTTCGTTATGCAGAAATTAACCCCTCTCAGAAAATTAGTTTTACATCCGACAACAATTAGTTTTGTTGATTATGATGTTTTTTTAAATGATATGTTTTGTCCCAATAATTCAAAGTGCCAATATCCTCTTACATTTAATATCCCTTCTTTAGTTATCCACGCTTTTGCATTCCAATGTTTTCCTTTACTGGCATCATAAATCTTCCCATCCTGCCATTCATGAAGTTTTTCATCATAAAACAATCCATGCATAACTTCTAACCCAATTAATTTTCTTTTACGCAAACTTGGTTCGGGGTTCTTAAAATCTGTCCTAACCAACATCGGGCGGTTTTTATCGTCACTATCATCAAACCACACAATCTTACCTTTATATTCATTTCCAGTTTTGAATACTTCTACAATTACATTTTTCCGTAAGCTCATCCATTTACCTATTATATGCTCTTGATTTTGTTGACCATAACAAAAGTTAAAGCAATTAATACAAACAAGCATTGCTGCTATTTTTATGACAAGTTGTTTTTTAATTAATGCTTTAATTTGGTTTGTGTTTGGGAAGTTGCGAAAAATATATGTTGTAAAATTAACTATTAAGTTTTTTAAACTCATGAAAATGCAAGTTGATGTTTCAAAAATTGATATTCAAAGATATTTTATTACTGATTACTCATACAATTTGTTTGGTGATATTGTTTCAAATTATTTAAGGTTTCTCATAAAAAAATAGATAAAATATAAAGGTGTATAACTTAATTCAATTGTATTTTTTTGTTCAAAATCCTACATGTAGATTCGCATCCCTATAATTAGTTTTCCTATGGAATTTATTCAAGAAATTGCCTCTTCACTTTCTATTCTTCCAGCCCAAGTTGAAACAGTATTGCAACTTTTTAGTGAAGGAGCAACTATTCCTTTTATCGCCCGATATCGAAAAGATAAAACTGGGGCTTTGGATGAAGTTGTAATCGCTAAAATTCAGGAAGAATCAAAAACGCGGAAAGAATTTGCCGATCGAAAAATTGCAATTGAAAAAAGCATTACCGAACAAGGTAAAATGACAGTTGAATTGCAGGCAAAATTAAATGCTGCACAATCGCTTTCAACCCTTGAAGACATCTATCTTCCTTACAAACAAAAGAGAAAAACAAAAGCTTCTGTTGCCAGAGAAAATGGATTAGAACCGCTTTCTCAAATGATATTGGAACAAAATACTGCTCTAGATCCTAATACAATTGCAGCTACATTTTTAAATGATAAAATACTTTCTACTGATGATGCTCTTCAAGGAGCAAGGGATATTATCGCAGAATTGGTAAATGAAAATGCAGACACAAGAAATTCGATGCGCCGAATGTTTGAGCAATCTGCTACGCTTCAAAGTTCTGTTTTGACAGATAAAACCGAGGATGCAGCAAAGTATAAAGATTATTTTGAATTTAGTGAGCCAATTAGCAAAGTACCTAGTCATAGAATTTTAGCTATTTTACGAGGGTTTACTGAAGGATTTATTCGCATGTCTATAACACCTTTTGAAGAAGATGCAATCTCAAAATTGGAACAGCAATTTGTAATCAATCAATCTCCTTCTGCTGAACAGATAAAAAAAGCTGTAAAAGACAGTTGGAAAAGATTATTGCAACCTTCATTAGAGACCGAATTTAGAACTGCATTAAAACAAAAGGCTGATGAAGAAGCCATTCAGGTATTTGCTGAAAACCTTCGACAATTGTTGTTGAGCAGTCCATTAGGAAGTAAACGTATTTTAGCAATAGATCCTGGTTATAGAACGGGTTGTAAAGTGGTTTGTTTGGATGAAAAAGGCGAATTACAGATTACTTCATTGATATATATTCATGAAGCAGGGAAAAAAGCACAATCCGAGCATATTGTACAAAACTTGGCGCAGCAATTTAATATCCAGGCTTTTGCAATTGGTGATGGAACAGCCGGAAGAGAAACGGAACAGTTTATCAGAAACCTTCATCTTAATTTGCCAATTTTCTTGGTAAATGAAGATGGAGCATCCATTTATAGTGCTAGTGAAATTGCTCGAGAAGAGTTCCCTGAGCAAGATATCACAGTTCGCGGGGCGGTGAGCATCGGCAGAAGATTGCTGGATCCTTTGGCAGAATTGGTTAAAATAGATCCTAAAAGCATTGGCGTAGGACAATACCAACACGATGTTAATCAATTTAGACTAAAAGAAAAATTAGACCAGACTGTTATAAGCTGTGTGAATTTGGTTGGTGTAAATTTAAATACAGCGAGCCGACATTTACTTCGTTATGTTAGTGGTATCAATAGTGGAATTGCGGATAATATAGTAAATTTTAGAAATGAACATGGAAGATTTTCTAACAGAAAGCAGTTGCTAAAAGTAGGTAGATTAGGAGAGAAAGCTTTTGAGCAATCTGCCGGATTTTTAAGAATCAAAGATGCTGAAAATCCATTAGATGCTACAGGCGTTCATCCAGAAACGTATTCTATTGTTGAGCAAATGGCAGAAGATTTGGGGGTTGATGTCCGCACTTTAATTGGAAATGCTGATTTGGTAAATACAATTCCAATAAAAAAATATGTGGTAGGCGAAGTGGGGGAACATACTTTGAGAGACATTTTAATGGAATTGAAAAAGCCAGGTTTAGATCCTCGAAGTGAGGTTCAACAATTTGAGTTTGCTGCCATATTTTCAATGGAAGATGTAAAAGTTGGAAGCATTGTACCCGGAATTGTTACCAATTTAACCCGATTTGGAGCGTTTGTTGATATTGGAGTAAAGCAAGATGGATTGGTGCACGTTTCTGAAATTTCTCACGACTTTATAACTGATCCTTCTGAGAAGTTAAAACTCAACCAGCAAGTGATGGTGAAAGTTGTAGAAGTTGATTTAAGCAGAAAAAGAATTGCTTTATCTATCAAGCAAGCAACAGAAACCGATGGTCCACGTAAATCTATTAAAAGGGTAAATAAAGAAGCACCTCAGGTGGAAGATAAACCAGTAAATATGAATGATGCTTTGGCTGCGTTAAAAAAGAAATTCGGCAAATAATTAGGTTGGCAAAAACTTTAGATATTCTGTAAGTGAAATCATTCTGGCTCCAAGTGATTGAAGATGTGGGGTATAAACCTGGCAATCAATCAGTTGGACGCCGTCATTGATTAAAAGGTTTATATAATTGATAAAAGCAAACTTGCTGGCATTGCTGGCTAAGCTAAACATGCTTTCACCGCAGAAAACGTTTCCCATTCTAATTCCATATAAACCACCAACAAGTATTCCGTCTTGCCAGGTTTCTGCGCTATGTACATAGCCCATTTTGTGTAATTTGGTGTAAGAAAGCATCATTTCATTGGTGATCCAAGTGCCTATTTGGCCATCTCTTTTGATTTTACTACAATGTGTGATTACTTGGATGAAATCTTTATTGGTTGTAAATTCAAATTTCCCGTTACTTAAAACTTGTTTCATGCTTTTAGAAACTTTGAGTTCTTGAGGGAAAAGTACAAATCTAGGGTTGGTAGCCCACCAAAGAGGCGTGTTGCCTTCAAACCACGGAAAAATGCCAGAAGAATAGGCAAGGATTATTCTTTCAGGAGAAAGATCACCACCCATTGCCAATAACCCATCAGGTTCAGCCAGATGCACCGGCGGGAAATATAGTTCTTTTTTTAGGGTGAAAACCAAAATAATGGTTAATGGTTAATGGTTAATGGTTAATTGTTAATTGTTAAGGGTTAAGTGTTAAGTGTTAATGGTTATTGGTTAATGGTTAAGGGTTAATTTATTGGGGAAAAATAATTTACTACGATTTACTTTAATTAATTGACCATTGACCATTGACCATTGACCATTGACCCTTAACCCTTAACCCTTAACCCTTAACCCTTAACCCTTAACCCTTAACCCTTAACAATTAACCGCAGTCTATCGTCGCTCCAATTCCTCTATCTGTTATGGCCTCTCTCATTGGTTTCAATTCTTCGTAGCTGCCTTCTTTTACAGCATATTTTCCACTTGAATGTATAATCATAGCACATTGCTCTGCCTGCTCTGGGGTGTGCCCACAAACAACCATTAGCGTTTTAATAACCCATTCAAAACTGTTCACCTCATCATTCCAAACAATGAGTTTACACATGTTTTCTACTTCTTCAAGTACGTCAATATCTTCTTGAATTTGCTCTTTATATTGATTATCTATCCCAACCATGCCGCTAATTTAATCAAATTTTAAATTATCTACTTTGTTTTACTTTGTTATGCAACATTTATTAGTAATTATTTGTCTTAATAAAGTAAAGTCTACCCTCGACCACATCAATTATGTTTTCACTAAAGCATTCAAGAAATAAGCAATCTGGTTCAACTAAAAATACTGCAATTGTGGTTTCTATTGATGGAAAGCATCGAAATTTAGCTTTTTTAATAGAGCTTTTAAAGAAAGTTAGACCAGATCGTCCAGGCAATTTCCAACAAGCTGAATTGAATTTTAAAGCTTTATTGTTTTCTCTACAAAATGATCGTTCGTTATTGTTCTCGTTGCGTAGAGCTTTGTTAACACAATTCCTAAATACAAATATCATATTGGCTTTAACTGAAAGTGGAATTTCAAGTTCTAGAGGATTTGTTCAAGAATTAGGAAGAAAGATGCAATATAAATTATTACCTCCACTACAGGAGAATAGCGATTTTCTTTTCGTAATCAATAGAGTGTTTTTCAAAAAAACAGATCACATTTGGATAGAAGGTATTGATCCATCTTTATGGAAAAGTTTTTTTGAAATATTAGGTATCCAAATCAATTTGGCTGAAGTTAAATTGACCAATCAATTGCAACAGGCTATGCAAATATTGAGTTATCGACTTGCTGGTATTGGTTTAGACAATGAAGTTGTTCAATATTTAGACCCCTCCCAGTTGGCTGATTATCCTTTTTTAGAACAAAATAGGCTTGTTAATTTATACATTGAAAGGTTTCAATCAGAACTCAATGGTGATGAAAGACAAATTTTATTAACCACAATTTCAGAAGCATTATACAATTGTAGGCAAAGATTATTGTTCTTAAAAGCTCAAAAAGCTTCTACAGGTACAAGTTTAGGACAAACTTACCTGATGATACAAATGGAGCAATGTATCGAAAGGATGTTCATCATCATTGATGTTTTAGATAAAAATGAAGTTTTTGATACCGAGCGTTTTATACTCTATTTCAATAGTGTTATACGTTTTGAAAACCTTAAAAATAGTGTTAGAGAGTTTTTAAATGTAAACTTAGCATTGGTAGCGTATCAAATTGCAGAACATAAAGGCAGAAAAGGTGAATCCTTTATCACTTCAACTAGGAAAGAATATTTTCATTTGTTCAATAGTGCTATGGCAGGTGGGTTTATCATTTCATTTATTGCAATATTCAAAAACTTAATATTTAAACTTTCATTGCCCTTGTTTTGGCAAGGCATTTTTTATGGAAGCAATTATTCAATGGGATTTGTGTTGATGGATCAAGCTGGGGGAACATTGGCAACAAAGCAACCTGCTTATACCGCATCGGCTTTAGCAAGTTCTTTGGATGCAAAAAAACACAACAACAATCCTGATTTGTCTTTATTGGCATCAACTTTTGCTAAAATTGCTAGAAGTCAATTTGCTTCATTTGCTGGTAATCTTTTTGTTGTTTTTCCACTTACTTTTTTATTGGCAAAAGTTTGGGAATGGATTACAAGAAATCCGATTTCGTCTACTGAAAAGGCGTTGTCACTTATGCAAGATCAACACCCTTTTCAGAGTTTGGCATTGTTTTATGCTTGTATTACAGGTTTCTTTTTGTTTTTAAGCGGCATTATCGCTGGTTATGTTGAAAACAGTGTGTTGCACAATAAATTTCCAGAAAGGATTATATCGCATCCTGTTATGAGTTATACATTGTCTGAAAAAAGATTGAACCGTCTTTCTAATTTTATTAGAAATAGTACAGGCACTTTGGCTGGTAGTATTTCTTTAGGATTTTTTCTGGGTTTTGCTGGTCCATTGGGTAAAATATTAGGAATGCCTTTTGACATCAGGCATATTACTATTTCAGCGGGTAATGTAGCAATTGGATTAAACGATTACAGGCAACCTTTAGAAACGGGTTATATTGTTACAATAATTTTTGGTGTATTTATGATAGGGTTTTTAAACTTCTTGGTTAGTTTTTCTTTAGCATTTTTTGTGGCATTAAAATCAAGAGATATTAAATTAAAGGCTTATCCAAAATTATTCAGAACCATTTGGCAATATTTAAAATTGCATCCCAATGAATTCTTTTTCCCACCTTCATCAAAGAAAATAAATAAAATATAATTTATTAAGTATTAATACTTATTGCAGTTAAGTTTAATTACCAATATTTTAACAAAGCAAAATAAGTAAATTTATTTAACATCATGTCTGTCTATATTTGCCAAATGTTTTGATTCCAAAGGAATGAATGTAAACGATTATACAACTACTAACTTGCTTGAAACTAATCCTTCTATTGCTTCTGAATTGGCTTCATTGGTTGAAGAGACGCCTAATCCAATTTTTAGACTCAACTTTGTAGGTGATATCATTTATTCCAATTTAGCATCTAGAACAATTCAAAATGTTGAGTACGAAAGTTTGACATTTCAGATAACTGATTTCTGGAAATATCTTGTTGCACAATATGGGTGCGAAGAAAGGAAAATAGTTGTAATTAACAATGACAATCATTTTGCATTTCACATTATTAAAAGTTTACATTGTGAAGAATTATACGCATTTGGGAAAGATATAACCGAAAGAATACATTTGGAACAAAGGGCTTCTGAAAATTTTTTTAGATTAAGTAATTTCCTAGAATCAACACAAGATGGGTATTATCTGATTTATAAAAACCATCAAGAAAAAAATTATGTAACATTAAAATGTTTTTCTTTTTTCGGATTGGTTTCAGCTACTGATGATTTTCTAGAAAAAAAAAGAGCATTGATTGATGTACAATTTATAGATGCTTATGAAAATGCCTGGGAACAATTAATATTGAAAGGTGAGATGTCTGTGGTTTATAAAATTAAGAAGCCAGGACAAATTGAAGATTTATGGGTGAAGGAAGAAATGAGGAGGATTTATGATTACAAATTGAAAGAAGAGTTAATTTCTGGACGGGTTACAGATGTTTCAAAAGAGCAGTTGTATAAATTGCAAATGGAAGAGTCAGAAAATCGTTTTAAATTAATAGCAGAACATATACCCGTTATTTTATGGGTATCCAATGAAAATAATTACGTTTACTTTAGCAATAAACAAGCCAAATCTTTCTTTGGCAAGAACATGTATGAAATTTCAGGTTTCGATGAATATGAAGCTTTAGTTCATCCTGAAGATAGATTTGTTGCTATGGATGAATGGAAAATTCATTTGCAAACAAGACAGCCTTTTCAATCGAGATATAGAATTAAGAATGCAGATGGAGATTATCGATGGCTTCACGAAATGTGTGTGCCAAGGTTTTTTCATGATGGAACATTTCTTGGTTATATTGGAACTTGTTTTGATATCACTGAAGAAAGAAATATACAAATGAATTTGGATGAAGAGCGAAAGAAATACGCTATTTTATCTGAATATTCTTACGATATGGTTTTTCTATTGGATGAAAATGGGACAATTGAATACGCTTCTCCATCCGTAAAAAACTTTTTATCTAAACCTAACGATAATCTTTTGGGCACTGATTTTTTTAGTTTAACCTATCCTCAAAACATAATTACCATCGATAATTTCTTACGAAATAAAGAATTACAGATTGCCAACACCATTAGTTTCCAAATGCTTCATAGTTCAAAAGGTTTGGTTTGGATGGAAGCAACGTTCAACTTGTTTAAAAATGATGATGATCAGCGCATAAAAATTATTACCCATATTAGAGACATTAATGAGCAGCATATTGCACAAAATTTGTTGATTGAAAACGAATCGAAATATCGGAAGTTGTTTGATATGATGAATTTGGGTGTTTTGGAAGTGGATACTAAAGAAACAATTTTGTATGCAAATCCTGCAATGACAAGAATTACACAATATGAATTTAATGAATTGGTGGGAAAAAACGCAGAAAATTTATTGTTGGATAAATCTAAAGATGGTGAAATCTTTACAGCCGAACAGAAAAAAAGAAACACAGGCTTAGTTGGAATCTATGAGATACATCTCAAGAGAAAAGACGGAAAATTTGCTACTGTAAATATTAGCGGTGCACCAGTTTATGATTTGAAAGGGAATATTAATGGCTCTGTAGGAATACATTGGGATGTTACCGCAATAAGGGAAATGGAAAAGGAGTTAATAGATGAGAAGTTGAACAAAGAGAAACAATTGATGGAAGCTCGTTTGCAAGCTGAAGAAGAACAAAGAGCGGCAATTGGGGTTGATTTACATGATGGGGTAGGGCAGATGTTGGCTTACTTGAATCTTTACCTCAGTTTGATGCGTGAAAAAGAAAAAATTGAAATCACTGATATTATAAAAGTTCAAGACAATATTGAAAAAACGGTAAATGAAGTTAGACGGTTGGCTAGAAATTTAACGCCTCCAGCAATTAATGATTTAGGGTTCAAAGAGGCAGTAATCGAATTGGTAAATAGCTTTGCCATTCTCCCAACTCCTGCATTTACATTAAAAATATATAAAGGAAAAGATCCTGACAATATGGATAAAAACCGAAAGTTGATGTTGTATCGGTTGATTCAAGAGTTGAGTTCTAATACTTTTAAATATGCAAAAGCGTCTAAAGTTTTAATTGAAATTAGCTTACATATCAGAGAAAATAAAATTGAAATGATGTATAATGATGATGGCGTAGGATTTGATTTTAAAAAAAGTATAAAAGGAGTAGGTTTAAGAAGTATTCAGTCTCGGGTAGAATTCTATAAAGGAAAATTTAGTTATGTTACATCACCCAACAATGGATTTACAGCATTAATAACCATGCCAATTGGCGATTAAATAAATATCAATGGATTTTAAAAACACAATAAAAATAGTTATTGCAGATGACCACGCATTGATTGCAGAAACTTGGGCAGCTTTAATCAACTTAGAACCCGATTTCCATGTAGTTAAAGTGTATGATAATACACAATCTTTGTTAGATGAATTGGGACAAACTTCTCCTGATATCATCATCATGGATATAAACATCAATCCAATTTCTGGCATTGAAGCCACCAAAATTGCGAAAGACAAATACCCCAAAGTGAAGATCATTGGTGTATCTATGCACAACCAACCTTCGTTTGCAAAAAAGATGATACGCAACGGGGCATCTGGTTATGTAACAAAAAATTCTACCAAAACTGAAATGTACCTCGCCATCAGAGAAGTGATGAAGGGAAACCGTTACGTTTGTCAAGAAATTCAACGCAATATTTCTCAAATTATAATTGAAGACGACAACAGTAAAATCAGCACGCTTACTGAAAGAGAAATTGAAATCATTAAATTGATTCGTGATGGCAAGAAAAACCAGGAAATTGCAGATTTGTTGTTCATTTCTCGCAGAACAGTGGAAACCCATCGTGCTAGAATCTTGAAAAAGCTCGATTTGAACAATTCAATTTCTCTTATCAAATACATCAATGAGTCGTTTATGGATTTGTAAAAGGTATTTTAAAAATAATCTTTAACCACCAGCTATATCAATTAAGAATTTAGAATTAGGAATTGAGAATTAAAAAATTGATTCCTAATTCCTAAATCCTAATTAATAATTAATATAGCTCTTTTATTTAAAAAACCCTCTAATTACATCCCATCTAAAATGGATTACGGGCATTGCTTTGGCTGGATTTCTTTGTAAAATGTATTGTGCAGCTAAAATAAATGATGCTCCTAATTTAAAACAATACTCCACAAATTTGAGAATTACTGCCGATAAACCTATTTCATTTGTTCTTACGCGTTCGCCTCGGCCAATTCCTGATGCAACTCGATACATGTATTCTCTGGTCAGCTTGGCTGTTTCTATTTGATGATAAACTATTATTGAAGGATCATAGTAAATCTTCTTTCCTAAATCGCGGAGTTTAAAAAAGAATGCTTTTCCTTCTCCGCCAATACGAAGTGTTCCTTTTACGCCGGGTAGTTCTGTATTGAATCCGCCCACTTGGTCAAAATCTTTTTTGGGAACAATCATGTTGCTCTCTAGTGGATATTTATTGGGCTCAAATTGCACAACTTCTTTGCTGTAATCAAAATTTCCAACCAAAGAAGCTACAAATTTGCTCATCCATTTTGGCTCTTCTGGATCATATTGTGCAATAATCTTGCCACCTAATCCTGAAACCTCTGGATGCTGTTCATAAAATCTGAAAATATTGGCAAGAAAATCTGGGGTTGCAACAGCATCATCATCCATAAAACATATAAACTCTCCTCTCGCCAATGCCGCTCCGGTATTTCGAGCAAATGAAGCACCCTGGCGGTATTCTTCAATAAAATGTAGATTGTAATTTGGATGTTCCTCTATAAAACGGTTAACAATTGTTGGGGTATTGTCTTCACTTTTGTTATCAACCACTATTACCTCAAAATCTTTTGGTTCTACTGTCTGTAAGGTTAAACTTTCTAGTGCATCTAAAATGTATTTTTCCCTTTTATACGTTGCAATTACTATTGAAATCTTATAAATAATGGTTGAATCAATCATAGAAAATTTTAAAAATCTTTTAATCCAGCTTTTACTTTTATAGCATACAACCATTTGCCAATTGGCGATTGTAAGATATAATGCAACAAAGTTAATCGAACCTTCCAGATTTGTTGTTTAAAAGAGAATCCGAAATGTTTATGGTAACATGCAAACATTTCTCTGTTTGCATCAAGGTATTTGTTTGTGCTGATGCCAGTTGGGTCAAACGTAGCTAAGGGATAATCTAAATAGAAACTCTTTTCATTAGCAATTCTGCACAAGAAATCAAAATCCATTGCCATTTTGATGGTTGTATTGTACAATCCATGCTTATTATAAAGATTTCGTTTGATGTACATTGTTGGATGAAAAGTGCCTCGCATGCCTTTATAGAGCATGCTCTTAACAAATGGTTTTCCAATGGTTAACCAGATTCCTCCTCTTAGCATATTTAATCCTCCGTGTAGCCAACCAATTTCAGGATGTGTCTCAAATGCTGCAATAACTTTTAGCAAAACACTTTTATCGTATAATTCGTCTCCTGAATTCAACAATAAGATGATGTCTCCACTGCTTTTTAAAATGCCCTTGTTGAAAGCATCTGCAATTCCTTTATCTGGTTCACAAACAAAGCTACGATAGTTGGGTTGTTTGGTTTCTATCAACCAATCTTTTATATCGGTTTTTGTAGAGCCATCTATGATTATATGTTCAAAAGGCAGAACTTCCTGGTTTTCTATAGATGCACAGGTTTTCAGCAAGTCTTCTTTATTGTTGAAGCAGATGGTTACGATAGAAATTGTAGACATATTGGGTTGGATTAATGCCTAAAGCAAAAGATATTCAATTGAACGTCGTAGGTTTTGGGTGATGTTGCGGGAATAAAGGGGGTGTCGTAAACAGAAGCTGCCTCTTTGATGTAGTATTTAAATCCGGCATCTGTTAAAATTTGAAAAACATCATTAAGGTTTTGTTGTTGAGCAAAACTGCCATGGTATTCAAAAAACATGTTTTCTACAAAATGAAGGTTTTCTTTGATGTCTTTTAATACATCAAACTCAGCACCTTCAATATCAATCTTTAAAAAATCAACTTTTTTAGTAATGATATCTTTTAGTCTGATGGCTTCTACTTTTATGGTATTAGAACCGTCGCCACTTTCAATTTTACTGCCCATATCGGCATTGCTTGAAAAATTGAGGGTTGTATTTTCAATCCAAACGGCTTGTTTGCGACAGCTAACATTGTTCAATTGCCAGCTTTTTACATTTTTTTGTAGGTAATCAAAGTTTTTATTGTCAGGTTCAAAAGCGATAACCTCAGCATCTGGGAATCGATATTTAAAATAAAGGGTACTAATGCCAATATTGGCACCACAATCGATGATAAAAGGATTAGAACCTAAAGCTGCATTGTAAATTTCCTCTCTAAAAAGTTCTCTGTAAGTAATCAAGAACTCAATTGGATTGAAGAAATAGATCAACTTGTTGTTGAATGTAAATGTTTCTTCAACGCCTATTGGCAAATGTTTAAGTTTTTTCAAAGTAAAGAAATCCAAACCCACTTTTGCATCTTGATTGTTGAACAATTGAAGGATTCGCTTGCGAACTCCCTTGAACATGTTAACAATTATTGAAGTATATTGCATTTTATTTTTTTTGCAAGATAACTTTATTTCTTATTTCATATGTTGTCATTAATAATTTGTTCAATAAATCCAACATTGCTTGAACGTGTTAAAGCTGATGTTGCAGAATCGGTAGGGGTAGAATATGAATTGCTGGTTTGGGACAATCGTGGAGATAATATTGGGTTGTGCGAAGTGTACAATATGATGGCTGCCCAAGCAAAGTACCCGTTTCTGGTGTTTATGCATGAAGACATCATTTTTGAAAAGAAGAATTGGGGATTAGAATTGTTGCGCATTTTTGAAAATCCAGCCATTGGATTGATTGGTGTTGGTGGTAGTACTTATAAAAGCAAAGTGTTATCTGGCTGGTATTCTGGAGAACCGAGTTTCAATTTCTGCCATATTAAGCACTTAACCAATGGAGAAATGCATCTTTTAAAATACCCTGCCCAATGGGAAAAAAGTGAAAACGAAGTGCTTGTAATTGATGGGGTTTTTATGGTTGCCAGAAAATCTGTTTGGGAACAAGTTCCTTTTAACAGTGCTTTATTAAAAGGTTTTCATTTGTATGATATTGATTTTTCTTTCAGGGTTTCTGCAGTTGCCAAAGTTGTGGTAACAGAAAGCATTCCGATGATTCACGATACCAAAGGTGGGGATTTCGGAAAGAAATGGTTAAAAGAAGCTTTATTGTTTCATCAAGCCTCAGACCATTTGTTGCCAAAGTCTATTGGACCATACAATTTCGCCGATGTAGAAACGAAAACTTCCAATTACAAACTAGATTATCTTAAGAAAGAAAATCTTGATTTCAACGACAAACTAAAATTTGTTCAGTATAAAAAACTATACCTCAAGCCAGCTTTGTGGTATGCTATTGTTAAATTGTTTTTGTACAAGCCGTTGGGATTAAACGTGGTACATCAGTGGGCGAAAAATCTTAAAAGTACTTTGCATGGAAGATAAGCTGCCGTTTTTTTCTATTTGTATTCCTGCGTATAAAAATACAGATTATCTAAAACGATTATTGGATTCTATTGCCATTCAAACTTTCCGCGATTTTGAAGTAATTATTACAGATGATAGTCCAGATGAAACTGTTTCAACATTCATCAATAATTATAATGCAGATTTTTCCATTCAATATTTTAAAAACGATCCAGTTTTAGGCACTCCAGAAAATTGGAATGAAGGCATTCGAAAATCTAAGGGCAAGTGGATTAAAATGATGCACGATGATGATTGGTTTGCGACATCAACTGCATTACAAGTTTTTTATGATGCCACTTATAAGTACCCTGAAATTCCCTTCTTTTTTGCTGCATTTCAAAACATCACACAAGAAACAGGTGCCATTGAAAAAGTGTTTTGTAGCAAGTGGGATTTGATGATGTTGAAATGGAGTCCGTTGCATTTGTTTAAAAAAGTTTATGTAGGCAACCCAAGTTGTACTTTGGTAAAGCGAGATGTCAATATGTTTTACGATCGAAACTACAAGTTTGTTGTAGATTTTGAGTATTACATTCAAGTGATTAGAAAATTCAATGCTTATCAATATATCGATCAATTGTTGATTAATGTGGGATTCAATGCTTTGCAGGTTACGAAATACACGTTTAAAGTTGCAGCAGTTCAAGTACCTGAGAATATATCATTATTAAATAAGTTAGGACCTCAAATACTCAGAAATATTTTGGTGTATGATTATTATTGGCGGATGTGGCGCAATTTAGGGGTTAGAGGAGTGGCAGATTGTAGAAGGTTTTATTCGCCACCAATTCCTCAAATTTTAGTCAATATGATGAATCAACAAGCTTTGGTGCCGTTGAATGTTTTAAAGATTGGGATGGTTTCTAAGGTGATGATGTTTTTTAGTTATGTACTCAGTTTGTTTGTGTCAACGAATAAAGGTTAGCCACGAATGCACGAATAGATTATTGCCACGAATGCACGAATATTTTTTAGTATTGCCACGAATACACGAATGATTTTTTTTTGCCACGAATACAAGAATAAAAAACATTCGTGCATTAGTGGCAACAAATAATCATTCGTGCATTAGAGGCAACAACTCATTTGTGAAATTTGTGGCAATACCAAACGTAGTAAAAAATGTTTCGGGTGTAGGTTTTTTATTTTTTAAAGCATCTTCTATTTGTGCTAAGAATACTTCTGGATTGAACTCTTTAACTACAAAACATTTATTTGTGGCAACATCATAAACCGATGCATCCAATATCTTTTCATACACCACAATATTCAAATGGTGTTGCAACGCCGTAAGGTTTTTAATCTGTATTCCACCACCTTTCTGCACCGGATTGATGAATACATCCGCAGCAGCATAATATTCCTCCATCGATAATTGCTCGCCGGCATTGGTTACGTTGGGATGGTAAAAATTGTTTAAATATTGGAAATTGGGATAATGGTTTCTACCACAAATTATAATATGATAAGGCTTGTGATGGATAGCTAACAATGGGACAAGCTGCTCATATATAAAGGTTACTGCTTCGGCATTGGGCAGGTAATCTAATGTGCCGGCAAA
>CAMBYC010000031.1 GCA_945871875.1 Sphingobacterium thalpophilum | reverse complement strand
TAATAATTTTTATTTTTTAAGTTTTTGTACTAAAATTGTCGTACTAATTTTTTAATAAAATCGCACTATATTTTATTATATTTCCTTTAAATTGTTTTAAAAACAGTGATTTGAATAAAATAAATAAGTAACATTTTTCAAAATTTGATATATAAAATATTATAATATATTACATTTCGTTACTACAATTTTAGATTACATCTAGTAACCGAATTGTAACAATAACCTTCTGCTATAGAAAAACATAGTTCACCCATTTTTGACTTGCTAATCTTTACATATAAATAATATCTTGATACATTTCTTTTGCCCAACCTGCCGTTTTAGGTCCGAGCTTGCCATAATATTGACAATCTTCTGGCGTAAGTTGAATAGCCTTATCTTTTAAGATATCTTCTATCCTTTTAATATAAGCATTCAAATTGCTTTTTTCCTCCTCCGTAAAATAAAACTTGAAATTTTTTTTCCATTGACATAAAGAAAAGATTAAATGGTGTTTTTATACATGGAACAGGGCGATTGTGGATGGAACAGGGCGACCACAAGGGTCGCCCCTACAGTGTACCACCGAAATAAATGTTCAATAATCATCGGGGTGTTGTAGGGGCGACCCTTGTGGTCGCCCTTGTAACACCCTTGTGGTCGCCCTTGTAACACCCAATGGGTTGTTCTGTAAATTAAATCTGGTCGCCTTATAGCAACCACATGTTGTATAGGATTCCCCTAACTACGCCAAAAAGAATATAAATATCAATGGAAATATAATTCCTAACAATGCCAATTTCCAACCTCGCTCTTTAAAGGATAATCTGCCCTTGGGAATCATAAAAATCCCGCTTAATGCTATCGTAATCAATGAAAGCGCAAACACATCTGAATAATAAATCCACCAATTGGAAGTGCTTTTGTGCATCATCATAATCTGGCTTATAAAAGGTGTTTTAATGAACTCAATAATTTCACCTTTGCCCGATTTCATATCTATTTCAACATCATGATTCTGTGCAGTGATTTTCAATTTGCCCTTTCTTACCAAATGCTTTTTGAACTTGTCGTTGATTTTTAAATCTTTAACCATCATATTTTTGGCAATATCTTCTGTTATAGAATCTACTGCCGGCATTTGTATTGCTATTTCTGTAATTTTTACGGTGTACTTCTCAGGATGCCAACTGTCGCGATGGTTAAAAAACATTCCCGATAATGCAAATGAAATGATCAACCCAACATACAAATAACCTAAATCACGATGTATATTTCTAATGTTTAGTTTCATAAATGCCATCTTAAAATTTGAACTCAAAATTACTTCTTGAACCCCTATTTTAAACATATATGCATTTACTTAATACGGAAAATCTTCTCTAGTTTTCTGCCTTTTGCTAGTTCATCAACCAATTTATCCAAATACCTTACCTGTTGGGTTAACGGATTTTCAATTTCTTCTACCCGATAACCACAAATTAATCCAGCTATTAACCCCACATTTGGATTAATTGTTGCATTTTGAAAAAAGGTTTCAAAATTTGCCTTTTCTTCAATTATTGTTTTGAGCATTTTTTCATCATAACCCGTTAACCACTCAATTACTTGATGCAATTCTTCTGTGGTTCTACCTTTCTTTTCAATTTTAGTTACATAATGAGGATATACCGAAGCAAATGTCATCTTTGCTATCCGATCATCATGATGAGCAGTACTTTTCATGACTAAAATTTATATATGTCAATTTTATTACAATGAAAAACTTTCACCACATGCACAGGTTCTACTTGCATTTGGGTTTACAAAATGAAAACCTTTCCCGTTTAAACCTTCTGTAAATTCTAAAGTGGTATTAAAAAGATACAAAACACTCTTTCTATCGGTAACAATTTTAACGCCTTTGTCTTCAAAAACTTGGTCTGTTGGCGTAAGGGTATTGTCAAAATCCATTTTATAACTTAATCCAGAACATCCACCACTAACAACACTTATTCTTAAAAAATGATCGTCTTGTTTACCATCTTTTTCTAATAAGTTGGTAACCTGTTGTTTAGCATTATCGCTTATATAAATTCCCGCTCCTAAATTCATTGTTGTATATATTTCAATTGAGCAATTGTAAATTAATATTGTAAAATTACGTTGAAGCTTCGGGTTTTGGATTTAAATCTTGTTAAAAGGATGATGCCATGCAAAATCTTCATTCGCCTGTGTTGCATCAAAAGTAAAAATGCTTCTTGTTTCAGATACTGCTGTTGTAATACATTCAATGGCTAGATTTATGTCTTTTGAAGTGGTAAATTTTCCCAAACTAAACCTTATTGAAGCGTGTGCCGCCGCTGCCCCTAAACCCATTGCCAATAAAACAAAAGATGGTTCTATCGTAGCCGATGAACAAGCAGCTCCAGAAGACACCGCCAAATGTTTGTTTAAGGCTATCAATAGCATTTGTCCATCGGTAAACCTGAAACATAAGTTCGATACCGTTGGCAATCTGTCTGAAACAGATCCATTTACATAAATTTCAGGCATTAAAAGCAATTGTTGCTCAAGATGGTTGCGCAACGAAGCAATATAATTCCCATTTATGGTTAAATCTTTTAATGCAATTTCTGCAGCTTTACCCAAACCTACAATTCCTGGAACGTTTAAAGTTCCACTTCTTAACCCGTTTTCTTGCTTTCCACCGTGCAATTGAGGCAACACACTAACCCTAGGATTCCGCCTTCGGATATACAATGCTCCAACGCCCTTTGGACCATAAAACTTATGTGCAGAAAGAGCTAATATATCAATTTGATTTTCAATTACATCTACCGGAATTTTACCCACTGCTTGGGTGGCATCTGAAAAAAATATTACATCATTTGCTTTGGCAATTTCACCTATCGCACGCATCGGATGAATTACACCTGTTTCATTGTTTGCATACATCAACGCAATTAAAACAGTATCTTTTCTAATTGATTTCTCTAAAATGGTGAGGTCAATTTTACCTTCACCATCAACAGATAATCTTGTTATTTCCCAACCTCGCTGCTCTAAATGTTCGCATACTTCTAAAACAGCACTGTGTTCTGTAACGGCAGTGATGATGTGTTTTCCTTTGCTGGCATATCTTTCTGCAATTCCTTTGATAGCCAAATTGATGCTTTCAGTGGCTCCTGATGTGAAAACGATTTCTTCTGGAATGCAATTCAATAAATCCGCTGTTTGAACCCTCGCCAATTGAACCGCGGCTGCTGCTTGTTTACCAAAACTATGGTAAGCCGCACTTGCATTCCCAAATTGTTGAGAAAACCAAGGCAGCATCGTTTCTAAAACTGCCGGATGTACCGGAGTGGTTGCATGATAATCAAGATAAATTGGAAATTCCATATTGCTTCACAAAGTTACCCTATCTTAGGATTTTAAAATACATTTTTATGATTGGCATCGAACATATTGGAATCGCTGTTAAACAATTGGAAATATCTATTCCTCTTTTTGAAAAATTATTGGCTACAAATTGTTATAAAACAGAAGAAGTTGCATCAGAACAAGTTAAAACAGCCTTCTTTAAAACTGGTGAAACCAAAATTGAATTGTTGGAAAGTACAAACCCTGATGGTGTAATTGCAAATTTTATATCAAAAAAAGGGGAAGGCATGCACCATATTGCCTTTGAAGTTAAAGATATTGTTACTGAGATGGAACGTTTACGCAACGAAGGGTTTCAATTGTTGCAAGAAAAACCCAAACTTGGGGCTGATAATAAACTCGTATGTTTTTTACATCCAAAAACTACTAATGGAATCTTGATTGAACTTTGTCAGTCTATCTAAACCAATATTAAGTTTTTGATTTAGAGGTGCTTATATTCCCAATTTATCTACCGCAACTTGTGCAGCAATTTGGGATGCATCTTTTTTATTGTAAGCTTTTCCTTCTGCAATCAATTCACCTTCTACCATTGCTCCTACCCTAAACAACCTTCGTCCACCTTCTATTTTTTCTTCCAAAGTTTCAAACTCGAGGGATTTACCATTTTTATTTGCCCATCCGTATAGTCTGTTTTTGTGGTTGATTTCTAACAACTCAAGGTCGTCTACAAACATGTGTGGGGTAATAATTCTATGAAACAACCAAGCTTTGGTTTTTTCATAGCCTCTATCTAGATAAATTGCACCTACCAATGCTTCTAATGTGTTTCCAAAAATTTGACTAACTTTTAATGAATTGTCGCTTTTGTTGTAAATGGTGATTTTTCTCAATCCCATTTTGAGTGCAATCTCATTTAAAGTTTGTCTGTTTACCATTTTACTGCGCATTTCAGTAAGGAAACCTTCGCCTTTATATGGATATCTGCTAAAAAGATAATCAGCTACTATGCTGCTTAAAATTGCATCTCCAAGGTATTCGAGGCGTTCATTGTTTTCGTCAGCGTGTTCTTTAATAGATCTATGGCTTAACGCTATGGTATATATTTCTATTTTCCTTGGTACAAATCCAAGAATGTCGCAGAGTTCTTTAAAATATGCTCTGTTTGCTTTTTTTAATAAGAAATATTGTAACCTAAAATACACTATTATGAATTATAATATAAGTCAACAAATGGCTATCCAATAGGAAATACGAATTGTTGCCTATTGGTATTTCTTCATAATAACAGATGCGTTATGCCCTCCAAATCCAAAAGTATTGCTTAACGCAGCCCTTACCAATCTTTTTTGAGGGGTATGGAAGGTGAAGTTTAATTTCGGATCTAATTCAGGGTCATCAGTAAAATGATTTATGGTTGGAGGCACTATATCATTTACTACAGCCAAAACACAGGCAATAGCTTCGATAGCACCGGCTGCACCAAGCAAATGGCCTGTCATAGATTTTGTAGAACTGATGTTCAAATTGTAAGCGTGTTCACCAAATACTTGGAGAATAGCCTTTGTTTCAGCGATATCACCCAAAGGAGTTGAGGTACCGTGTACATTGATGTAGTCGATATCTTCAGGTTGCATATTCGCTTCTTCTAATGCTTGTCTCATTACATTTAGAGCGCCTAAACCTTCAGGGTGAGGAGCGGTTATGTGATGGGCGTCTGCAGTGGCACCGCCGCCACACACTTCACAATAAATTTTAGCACCTCTTGCAAGTGCGTGTTCCAATTCTTCCAATACCAACATTCCACCGCCTTCGCCCATAACGAACCCATCTCTTCCTTGATCAAATGGTCTAGAAGCAGTTGAGGGATCATCATTTCTTTCGCTAAGTGCTTTCATAGCGTTGAAACCGGCTACTCCAGATTCACATATTACAGCTTCACTACCTCCAGAGAGGATAATATCAGCCTTTCCTAAGCGAATCCAATTGAAGGCTTCCATCACTGCGTGTGTAGATGAAGCACATGCACTTACAACAGCGAAGTTTGGACCTCTAAAGCCATGACGCATAGAGATTTGACCAGCAGCAATATCTAAAATCATCTTGGGGATGAAAAACGGATTGAAACGAGGCGTTCCATCGCCTTTAGCAAAATTGATAACCTCTTCTTGGAAAGTAAGCAAACCACCAATGCCGCTCGAAAAAATAACACCTGTACGATCAGGATTTACGTTATCCTTTGAAATGCCTGCATCTTTAACGGCTTCGTCACTAACAGCCAATCCAAATTGTGCAAATCTATCCAATTTGCGTGCTTCTTTGGAACCAAACACACCAACAGGATCAAAACCCTTAACTTCACAAGCGAAGCGGGTTTTAAACTTAGATGCGTCGAACAATGTAATGAAATCAGCGCCCGGTTTACCTTCCAATAAACCATTCCAATATTCTGATGATGTGTTCCCTATCGGAGTAAGGGCGCCGATTCCTGTAACTACTACTCTTTTTAAATTCATATAATTACCTTCCTAAAGGCTCTTATTTTGCGTGCTCTTCCAAATATGAAACTGCTTGACCTACGGTTGTAATGGTTTCAGCCTGTTCGTCAGGGATAGAAATGTTGAATTCCTTTTCAAATTCCATAATTAGTTCCACTGTGTCTAAAGAATCAGCTCCGAGATCATTTGTAAATGAAGCTTCTGGTGTTACTTCTGCTTCGTCTACGCCTAATTTCTCGATAATGATCTTCTTAACTCTGGTTGCAATGTCAGACATGATTGTAAATGTTTGGTTAATACTGAATGCAAAAATATAGTTTTTGGAATAAAAACAACACGTTCTTCTATTATAGATATTATGATTCTTAAATTTACATCTCTTATTGCTTAAATTTTTATCAAAATGGCTATCAAAATCATCAACTACAACAGCCCAGAATACCTACAAATGGTGGATCTTAGGAGGAAAGTGCTCCGAAAACCTCTTGGTTTAGAATTTTCTCCACAAGACTTAGAAAAAGATAAAAATGATATTCTTATTGCCTCTTTTGAAGATGAAATCATCAATGGTTGCTGTATTTTAACCGTTGAATCACCTGAAAAATATAAACTTCGTCAAATGGCTGTGCTACAAAACCACCAAGGTAAAAATATTGGAGCATCTATTTTACAGTTTGCAGAAGCTCTTGCATTAAAGCAAAATTTTACTTCCATTTTTATGCATGCAAGGCAATCTGCCATTGGGTTTTATGAAAAATCGGGGTATCAAATATGCAGCGAAACCTTTCTAGAAGTAAATATCCCTCACGTTGCAATGGAAAAAAGATTAAAACCTTAAATTTATTCATCACCTCTCTCGGTTTTTTTTTACTTTTTTGTTAGAAAAAAACTTATCCACATTTTGAACTCCACCACTTATTTTATTTTTTCTTGAAGCAAATGCCTTGCTTTAGCCACCAAATCAGTGTTGTCAAACACATCTTTAGGAATCAATAAAAAAGATTTTGTATCAAAATAAAGATGAAAAAAACCGGGAGTTTCAATAAAATTGGCAAATTCACGCCAAGCCCAACTCTTTCTTCCATTTGTGGTTTCTATAAACAAATGATCCTCATCAATTATAACCTTAAAATGATCCTGAAATGTCTTAGACTTTTTGTAAATAATGTATGGCAACCATATCCAAAACGCTATCATCATCGCCATCCACAATACAGAACTCATTAAAAATGGCAAGGGTGTAATTAATTTGAAAAAAAACAATCCAGCCGATAACAATGCAAATACATTTACCAATATCAACATCAATTTTATTTCTCTTTTGCTGATGAAATGATACCTCAATGCCTGTAAAACTTGTGATTTTTTATAAGAAACATTAATTTCCATCGATTATATTTTTCAATTGTTATTTTTGAATGCTGAAATCATCGATTTTAATTCAACTATTTTAGCCAATCGCCTGCAATTTACTCAAATCTATTGTCGATTGTTTTCAAAGTTTATATTTTGCTTAATTATTGAAGTACAATTCCATCAGAAAGCTCAATAATATTATCGCAATGTTTTGCAAAATCATCATCATGTGTCACGGCTATGATGGTTTGTCCACGTTCAGCTGAAAGTGCTCTAAATATATCAAATACGATTTGAGCATTTTTAGAATCTAGGTTTCCTGTAGGCTCATCGCCCATTATGATGGTAGGATTGTTAATCATAGCTCTTGCAATTGCAACCCTTTGTTGTTGACCACCCGATAGTTTATTTGATTTTTTTAATGCTTGATCTCTCAAGCCTAATAAATCAAGGTTTTTATATGCATCAGCTTCTATTTCTTCTTTAGATTTTTTGTTCAGTTTTAATGCCGGCAACATTACATTTTGGAGCACAGAAAACTCTGGCAACAAATAATGAAACTGAAAAACAAAGCCAATATGTTCGTTTCGAAAGGCTGCCAATTCATTTTGAGTCTTTTTTGCTAACGGGGTATTAGCAATTGTTAAATTGCCCTTATAATCTGTATCCATTGTTGAAAGCACATACAATAAAGTAGATTTTCCACTTCCCGATTTACCCATCATTGCTAAAAATTCACCTTTTTTAACCTCAAAACTGATCCCTTTTAACACCTCAAATGGTTCTGGTTCGTAAAAAGATTTTGAAATATTTTCAGCTTTAAGCACAATTTCTTTTTGCATATTAACCTCTTATAATGTTTACTGGATCAATAGAAGATGCTTTTCTTGCCGGCAAATATCCTGCAATAAAAGTGGTTATCAACCCAAAACTGAATGCCAAAATGTATTCACGGAGGTTATATGCCATCGGTAATGTATGCAAACCAGCTACCTCAAATGGTATATGATTTACACCAGTTGATATCGCATAACCTAATCCCATACCTACTATACCCCCAATAATGCCAATTACAATTGCTAGTGTGAGAAATATCTGCATCACATCTTTCCCAGAAAAACCCATCGCCTTCAAAATTGCTATTTCTTTAATCTTTTGGTTGATGGTCATATTCATAATATTATATATCCCAAAACCCGCTACCAGCAATATAGTTAAGGATACCGCTATTGCAATAATATCTCTTAGAAATGAAGCCGCTACCAATTGCTGGTTGGATGATTGCCAAGATTCTACTTTATATTGTACTATCGATTTTAAACGGTGCTCTAATTCTTTCGTTTTCTTGAAATCCTTAACATTAACTTGTATATCAGTTACATAACCCGGATTTACTGACAACAATTGCCTTGCAGAACCAATATTAATGTAGGCCTTCGATTTGTCAATACCTACTACGTTTGTTTTAAAAACACCTATTATTTTATAATTCTTAGTAACCCCATCTGCAGTTAATACACTTACATTGTCGTTTTCATTTAAACCCAGATTTTTAGCTAAATCTGCCCCAATCACCATTCCTTCTTGATTTCTAAGTAAACCATTCCAATTTCCAGCAATCAAATATTTTGAAATTGAAAACAAATTGTTCTCTTGTCTAACCTCAACACCTGAAATTATTCCATTTACCTTATTTCCCGCATTTTTGAAAAAAACATTGATATTAACCTGACTGGTATATTTATCAACTTCAGGTTGCTTTTTTATATACTCTAAGATTTCGTAAGAATTTTTAATACCATCGGTATATTTTATCACCTTGGGGTGATTGAGTTTTACTAAAACACCAGGATATTGTTTTGCAGCCAAATTGGTATTATTTGCCGGAACATCGTTATAAACTTTTACATGTGCAATTGCACTAAATGCCAACTCCGTTTGAGCGTCATTTACTCCGGTCATAAAACCCGTCATAAATATATACATACTGATTCCAAACGTTACACCCAACATTGCAACAATGGTTTGGCGCTTGTTTGAAGTGAGATAAATGATTGAAATAAGGTTATTGACCGATTTGAGCATAATTAAGGTAAATATGGGGTTTCTAATAAGTCGGATTCAGTAATGCCTCCAAGAATCTCAGTCCACTCAAGTGTTTTTATACCTATTTTAACCTTTATTTTAGCCTTATTTGTACTCAATTGAACAGAATCGCCTCCAAATAAGTAATTAGACGGTATCACCAACGCATCCTTTTTTTCATTGATTATAAAATTGGCTTGCATTTGTGTGCCAATTTTTAAGTTTATTAAATTTGAAGTTAATACAGCTTCAACAATAAAAGATTGGCTGCTTTCGTCAAATGAAGGATAGATTTTTGAAACAGTTGTTCTATAAACTGTATCTTTTTCTGTATTCAAATTTATCAATACCAATTGACCAATTTTTATGTTTTTAATATCATCTTCAGCAACATACAATTTGGCGAGTAAATTTCCAGAGCCTATTTTTCCTATTGTTTCGCCTTTCTTAACAAGATCACCACTCTTTTTGAACACATTTAATACTTGCCCATCTGTTTCACTGCTCAATGTAAAATACTGATTGTTTTGATTTTGAAGTTGCAATTGTGCCTTGGCGTTTATTGCATTTAACGACAAATTTCGTTTCAATTGATTCCATTCATTTTGTAATAATGTGATGTTCGATTGATTATTTTGATATTCCAAAAACAATTTATCATAATCTACTTTAGCAACTGCCTGACTTTGCAATAATTTTTGATATCGAAATACATTTATAGAATCTGTTTGCATTTTTTGTCGGGCCTGATTAATTTTTTCTTCTATTTGAAGCAATTGTGGACCTTGATTGTTTTGACTTTCTTTGGCAAATTGATAATTGATAGCCGCATTGTTAAGCTGGGTTTGTTGAATATCATTCAACAATTTGAACAAGGGTTGGCCTTTTTTAACGGTATCTCCCTCAGAAATCAATATTGAAGTTAAATAGCCTTCTATAATTGAAGTAACTTGATATTCATCATCTGAAATTATTTTGCCGCTAGCAAAAACGGCATCAATTATATCCTTTTTTTGGGGTTGTACAACCTGTTTCTGTTTGCAGGAGATTACAACAAAACCAATAATAAGTACCTGTAAAAACTTATTTTTCATTACAAATTTTTAATAATTATTTTCTAGACAATACAACGGCTTCTATCAAAAGGAAATTAGACAATTGAGATAGGTAGCTGTTTTCTATATGCAAATAGTCTTCAAATTGTTTACAATACATATCTGCAGTAATTAATCCCACTTCAAATTTTTGACGAGCCAAATCTAAATTTTTGGCATACAATTTAAAGGTACTTTTCGAATTTTCAACCATTTTGAAGTTAGAAGTATAATCGCCTAACAAATTGGCATCATTGATTGCAGATTGAGTTAATGCTTTTTGATATTGTTCTTCAGCAATTTGTATATCTAAAATTGCAGCATTTGTTGTAGCCTTTTTGCTAAATCCCGTAAAAATTGGCCAATTTAAGTTGACTCCTATGTATCTGTAATTTTTCCAAGCACCATTGTTGAATCCCATTCCAAAATTATCTCTAAACTGTTGAGATCCAGTAAATCCGTTTGCGTATAATTTGGGCAAGAAGGAAGCTTGTTTTACTTTCTTTTGCATTTCAGCAATTAAAACAGATTGACGATAGGTCAACAATGTTTTATCTGGTTGTGAAATTGTTAAAAGTTTACCCTTTACAGATTCAGGATCAAGAGATTCTTTGATAATTAGTGGGGTTTCCAGAGGTAAACCAATAAGTAAATGCAAGTTTGTTGATGCTTGACGCACTAATGTCTCACTTTGCATTTCGTTTTGAAATACGTTGTTTAAATTTATTTGGGCTAAATTTACTGTGCTAGCATCTGTTAATCCTTGATCTAATCTCTTGGAAGTTAATTTTAAAATGCTGTCTGCTAATTGTTTATCCTTTGTGGCAATTTCTAAAGAGGCTTTAGCCACCAAAAGGGAGTAATAATTTTTGGCTATATCAGCTTTAAGATTTTGTATAAAAGCATCTTTTTGTGATGCAAGTAACTTTGAAGATTCTTGAACCAATTGGTTTTGAAGTTTCAATTGCCAATCGAAAATAGATTGAGAAACTGTTAATCCTGCATTGTAAGTGTAAGCTTTTCCAAATTGAAGAAAAACTGTTTTTCCAGGCTGACCTATCAAATCGCCAGGAACAGGTGTTGTTGCAAGTTTAAGATTATTTTGGCCGGTAAAATTTAAACCAACTTGTGGCAATTGCATCCCTTTAGAAACCTTTAAATCTTGAATAGCTTGCTTTTCTTGCAATGCAAATACTTTCACATTACTGTTGTTTGCTAAAGATATCTTCCAGATTTGTTCAAGATTTTCAATTGATATTGGAGCTATGTAAGATTGTGCTAAAGAATACTGCTGTAAAAAGATAAATTTTAAAATTACTATGAAAACATATATTTTACTTTTCATAGCGTTTCCAGTTTTTCTCCACTTTTATAAAATATTTGGAGGCAACAAGTTTTAGGTGGTTAATATCTTTCAAATGAATAATGCAAGAAGCAGTAATTCCCTTTTCTGGGCTATAAATTTCTTTACCATTCCAAGTTGAAGTTTTACTGTCAAAAACAATGCCAGAAGCGATGTTCATACCGAGAATTGGTCTACTTCTTAAATTTGAAACTGGATTTTTTTCGTCGGTTTTAGGCAAACCTTTATCATTCAAAGGAACTGACAATGCTAAAATTTTGATTGTAAATGCATTTTCGATTTTTACAATTTCAAATCGATTTTGAGTAGTAGAATCTACCCAAATTCCCGCAATACTATTGGCATTTATTTGGGCACTTGCGTTACTAGTAATGAATAAAATCAAGAAAAATAAAGTGTACTTCATATCAATAAAATTAAATAATTCTAGTTTCTCAAAAAAACTATTGTAATATAAAATTGTGGAATCAGCCTAAAAAACCTTTAAAGCGGACAAAAATTATAAATTTTGAGAAAACCAACGTAAAAATTGGGTTGATTTTTCTTTACTTACCAAAATTTCTTCATTAAATATAATATTCAAATTTAATTTCAGTTTCCTATTCCCAGCTTTTTCTACATCAAGAATTGCTTTTCTATTTACTAACAATTGGCGATTGGCTCTAAAAAAATTAAAGCAATCCAGCTGTTCAATTTCTTCTAAATTTTTAGATGTTGAAATTTTTTTGCCGTCAAATGTTTGAATAATAACTAATCCATTGTTTAAAATTGAAAGTGCAATAGTATCAACTGAAACCGAAATGAATTTGTCTTTAAAATTTAACAATAAAGATTTAGTTGTTTCAGCTTTGGGGGCATTTGTTTGGTTAAGATCTTTGATCAAATAATTACTAGGTGCTAAACTAGTAAAATGTTCAAATTTTTCAATTGCTGCTTTAATTTTTTCTTGATTAAAAGGCTTTAAAACATAATCAAATCCATTAGAAGCAAAAGCTTCAATTGCAAAACTGCTATATGCTGTGCAAAAAATAACAGGAATCTTCGCGGCAATTTGTGTAAAAACTTCAAAGCTAATACCATCCCCCAATTGAATATCAGAAAAAATAAGATCAATTGAATGAGGTTGTTTCAAAAAATGAACCGCTTCCTTTACTGAATTTGCAATAAAAACTATTTCATAATCAGCCCTAATGCTTTTTATACAAGCTTCTAAATCTTTAGCTGCAATAGATTCGTCTTCAATTATTAAAACTTTCATTGAATCTGTAATTTAACCTTAACTGTAAAATGGTTAATGTCGTTTTCAACCTTTATATCTTGTTCAGTTAAAATTTTAGAACGCTTATTTATGTTAATCAATCCAGTTCTAGATGTAGCCATAACAAATTTGGGCTGAATATTATTGGCAACTACAATCCACCCATTCTCATCATAAAGCTCAATATTTAAAGGCATTTCATTTGTTAATACATTATGTTTAATAGCATTTTCGAACAATGAAACCAATGTAAAAAAGGGAATTTTGTAACCTAAAAAATTTTCATTAATATCAATTGAAACTTTTATTGCATCTTCAAATCTAATTTTTTGTAGCGTGATATAATTTTCTAGCATGTCTATTTCCTCTTTCAAAGAAGCAGATTTTTGCTGGTTATTTATCATTAATCTTATGAAATCTGACAAATTTACAATGTATTGTTCTGCGGCAATTGGTTTTGATTTGATTAAAGATTTAGAAGTATTGAGGGCATTGAACAAAAAATGTGGATTGATTTGATCTTTCAACAATTTATATTCTGCTTCTAAGTTCGAAAATTTCAATTCGGCATTTTCTTTGTTTAAAACCATTGCAGTTTCATTGGACACCACTAAATCAAAAATTATAAATACAATTAAATTTATACTGCATAAAGTACTCAATTTTAATATCAATGTTTTTTTATCATTGATGAATAAATGAAGCCCCATGAGTTCTTTTAAATTTATTGGAGAAAAGGATAACAATAGAGCACAACAAAGACTTAATGTAATTCTGAACCAATATTTATTTCTTATAGGCTTTTCTAATTTAAAAATTATTGAGTTAAACCACCAAGAAATTAAAGTTGCCATAAATACCAAAAACCACATTGGAAAAAACTTAATATCTTTATTTTCACGCAATAAATAAATTGGTATCGACAACAAAAGTGCTATTATTGGTGATGTAATAGTAGCGATTTTAAAAACCTGTTTGTTAATTTGATTGATCATATATCTTCTTCGCGTTCAACCATTAAAATGGCATTTTGTGGAACAATGAAATACTTTTCAGTTTCATATTCAACCTCAATTGCACCATTTAATAAAAAAATAGCTAAATCACCTTCTTTAATTTGTAATGGAATATATTTCACTTCTTCATCTTGTTGTTTCCAAGATTCGGTTTCAATAGCTGCTGGAATGGCAAATCCTGGTCCAATTCTAACTACATAACCTTGCTGAATTTTTTCTTTTTCTTGGACGCCAGGAGGCAAATACAATCCGCTTGCTGTTGTATCATTTTGTTTTGCGGGCTTAATCAATACCCTATCGCCTATTATGATTAGCTTTTGTAATTTGTTGTTGGCGGTTAATTTCATATTACAAAAATACAAACCTAAAGTCTCTCAGACATCTGTAATTTTTTAAATTTAATTGGGAGCTATCTCCAAAACACAAATCCTATATTTTTTTAAATTACTTTTTAACAAAATTTTATATGATTTAGAAATAGAAATATTTTTAAATCAGCTTAATTTGTTAAAAAATAGCTACTATGACAAATGAATCCCTTCACTGTCCGAAGATATTACTTTGCGAAGACGATAAAAATCTAGGTTTGGTTTTAAAAAATTATCTTGAATTAAACGATTATGATGTTACGCTAGAAAGAGACGGTAGGCTTGGATTAGCTGCATTTCAAAGAGAAAAATTTGACATTTGTTTATTAGATGTAATGATGCCGCATGTAGATGGTTTTACACTAGCTAAAGAAATTAGGGAAATAGACCAAGATATTCCTATGTTTTTTTTAACAGCCAAAACAATGAAAGATGATATTCTAAAAGGGTATAATCTTGGAGCTGATGATTATATTACAAAACCATTTGATAGTGAGGTATTGTTGCTCAGAATCAAAGCGATACTAAAGCGAAATGAGGAAATCCATCTACCCAATGCCAACAAAGATTTTCATTTTGGCGATTTCCAATACAATCCAAAGCTTAGGCAATTGATTTATAAAAAAGATACAAGTAGGCCACCAACAATTTTAACTCCAAAAGAAAATAAGTTAATGGAACTTTTGGTTGATAATCAAAATAATACTTTAGAACGAGGCTTTTTACTTTTAAAAATTTGGGGAAGCAAAACAAATTTAAACAGTAGAAGTTTGGATGTTTATGTAGCTAAACTTCGTAAACATTTAAAAGATGATGAAAGAGTTGAAATCAAAAATATACATGGGGAAGGATTCTGTTTTTATTTTATCAGCAATAGTTAAGTTATTTATAACAAAATAATCAAAACAAACTAGAAGTTCGATAATTGGGATAATCTAGAAAATCATTGAGTAACTAACAATAATCATTAAATATTAACAAAGATTTATCGAAATTTACTATTAGGGTAAATTTCAAAAGCTTTTATTTGTTCTAAATTTAGAAATCATGAATGTAGAAACGCAACATAATCCAAAGATATTACTTTGTGAAGACGACCATAACCTCGGATTGGTATTAAAAAATTATCTTGAATTGAATGACTATTCTGTAATACTTGAAAGAGATGGGCGGTTAGGTTTAGCAGCTTTTCAGCGAGAAAAGTTTGACCTTTGTTTGTTAGATGTGATGATGCCACATGTTGATGGATTCACACTTGCGAAAGATATTAGAGATGTTAATCCAGATATTCCATTGTTTTTTCTTACGGCAAAAACAATGAAAGAAGATGTTATCAAAGGCTATAACCTTGGTGCAGATGATTACATAACCAAACCGTTTGACAGTGAGGTTTTGTTAATGAAAATCAAGGCAATATTGAAACGCAATGAAGAGCTGCACAAAGAGATGGACAATATGGAATATCAATTTGGTGATTTTCACTACAATCCAAAAATGCGTCAATTGTTGCATAAAGATAATCCAGAAAATCCCATTGTTTTATCACCAAAGGAAAACCAGCTTTTCAAACTATTGGCAGAAAATAAAAACGATAAAGTACCCCGAGAATTGGCACTTAAAAAAGTTTGGGGCAGTGATACTTATTTTAATGGTAGAAGTATGGATGTTTATATTGCAAAGCTCAGAAAATACCTTAGAGAAGATCCATCCGTTGAAATTATTAATATTCATGGGGAAGGATTTAGATTGAGTATTCCAGAATAATTTCACTTTTTTATTGGTTGAAATAAAAATTTGTAATGTAGGCTTCCAACTCATTTTTTGTAGCTTAATTCGTTTAAATTGCATAAAATAGTTGGTATGCCTGTTACTTCAAATTTTAAAGAAACGATAGAAAATGGATATTCATTTAAAGGTGAGCATTTCATAATAGGCTCTGCAATGGTAGAGGGGGAACTCCAAACTGGAGTTCATGTTCAAGTTCCCTTAAAAACTATGAATAGACATGGTTTAATTGCTGGAGCAACAGGAACTGGTAAAACCAAAACACTACAATTAATAGCAGAATCTCTTAGTGATGCAAGTGTTCCTGTTTTAATGATGGACATTAAGGGCGATTTGAGTGGTATTGCTGCAAAAGGTAGTTTAAACGATAAAATTAAAGATCGAATGTCGAAAATGGCGATGGATTACAATCCTTCGGCATTTCCGGTTGAATTAATGTCTTTAAGCAGCGAGAAAGGTGTTCGCTTAAGAAGCACTGTAATCGAATTTGGACCCATTTTGATGTCGAGGGTGCTGAATTTAAACGATACACAAGAAGGGGTTGTGTCAATGATTTACAAATATTGTGATGACAACCAAATGCCTTTATTGGATTTAAAAGATTTCATCAAGGTTATTCAATTTATAACCAATGAAGGCAAAGAAGAGTTAGAAGCTAGTTACGGTAAAATTTCAACCACTTCTACAGGAACCATATTGCGTAAGGTGATAGAATTGCAACAGCAAGGAGCAGATTTATTTTTTGGAGAACCATCCTTTGATGTTGACGATTTAATGCGAATTTCCGATGATGGCAGGGGAATGATTAACATTTTGAGGGTTACAGATATGCAAAATAAGCCCAAATTATTCTCTACATTTATGTTGGGATTATTGGCAGAATTGTATGCTACACTCCCTGAAGAGGGAGATTTAGACAAACCAAAATTGATGTTGTTTATTGATGAAGCACATTTGGTTTTCCAAGAAGCTACAGATGCATTATTACAGCAGATTGAGACAGTAATTAAATTAATAAGATCAAAAGGTGTTGGGATATTTTTCATCACTCAAAACCCTCAAGATGTTCCGGCTGCAATTCTAAGTCAATTGGGATTAAAAGTACAACACGCATTAAGGGCATTTACAGCTGCGGACCGCAAAACCATCAAATTAGCAGCCCAAAATTATCCAGAAACTACGTTTTATGATGTTGACGAGTTGCTTACAACATTAGGTATTGGTGAAGCATTAATTACATTGTTGAACGAAAAAGGTATTCCAACGCCATTGGTTCATTCTATGATGTTGCCACCACGCTCGAGAATGGATGTTCTTACTTCAGATGAAATTGATGCTATTGTTTCAGATTCAAAACTTGTGAAGAAATACAACAAGGAAATTGATTCAGAAAGTGCGTATGAAATTTTAACAGAGAAAATAAAGAAATTGGCTGCAATTAAAGAAAAAGAGGAGGAGGAAAAAGAAGAAGCCAAAGCAGCTAGTAGCGGAAGGAAGGAAAAAACCTTTTTCGACAACCCTATTGTAAAAGCTGCTGGAAGAACAGCGGCAACCATTTTAACCCGCTCATTACTTGGTGCACTTGGTTTAGGAACTAGATCCAAGAGTAAATCTATCTTCTAAAAAGATGATTTTTTGAATTGTCCCTTGATATTTGGGTAAATTTTTAAAAAAATCTTAAAATATTTGCTCTACTTAGCTGTTCATTCTCAAAGAATTATAGATTATGTAAAAAAATCGTTAAAAAAATTATAAAATCTATATACAAGTAGAACTTAATCCTATTATATTTACAATGGTTTTTCATAGGATATTGGATTTTAAAAATGGGCTGGATGTCTATCCTGGCCCTTTTTTTATTTTAAGGATATCCTACCATCATCCTTAACCGTAAAATATCCTTCTTGTATAAAATGCTTCAAAACAATGTCAATTTTTTCTTTTGATAATCCCGAAAGTTTAGCAAATATTTCTTGAGGCAACCACTCTCCCTTTTGGGTTAATGCTTTTATCTCTTTGGCAATATTTTCAAAAGATAATTTATCTACATTTTGATTTTTCTCCCTTACACAATAATCACAAATCTCACAATCTTCTTTAACCTCATCCCCAAAATAGGAACAAATTATTTTGGTTCTACATTTGCCTTTGCTCTGTAAATAAGATGCCATAGCATCTATTCTTTTCTGATATGCTTTTTTCCTTTTTCCATAACGCTCAGGACTAATATACAATTCAGATGCTTTTGTTCTAGGTAGTAAATAACAGATTTGGGGTGTTTCTTTTCTTGGTTGATAGTGTAAAACCCCCGATTGATGAAGATAACTTAAACGTTCTTTTATCTCTTTTTCATTTACCCTCAATGATTTTGCAAGCTGGAGCTCATTAATTGAGGTAGGTTGGTCCCAAATTCCGCTATAAGACCTTAGCAAAGACTTTATTAATATGTCTTCCTCGGGGTGTGTGGTTTCCCATTCTTGAATCACGTCCCTACTACAAATAACCTGAGCTTTAGAAGGAATAAAAATTTGTTCATTGTAACTGATGATTTCCTCTTGCTCCATTGCTTGAATGGCATAAGTTGTTTCTAATGCATTTAATTTGAATCTTTTTATAAATTCAAGCATATCGAAATCATAAAAATTTCCATCACCTAAGCCTGCCGCAATTTGAAAATAATCTCCAAGAGCTTGATAAATTTTTCTAATTACTTCAGTTGGAGGATACCTTATATCTGGCATCGCTAGCAATTCTGCTGCTTGCATAGGCGATCGCAACAAAACCGCAAATGCTTTTTGTCCGTCTCTTCCTGCCCTGCCCGCTTCTTGGTAATAATGTTCTAAAGAATCTGGACAATCAGCGTGAACCACCAAACGTACATCGGGTTTGTCGATGCCCATTCCAAATGCATTGGTACAAACTATAATTCTAATGGCATTGTTGATCCATTTTTCTTGTCGCTCATTTCGGACAAGGCTAGGTAAACCAGCGTGATAAAAATCTGCACTTTGCTGGTGTTGTTGCAATAATTCAGCAATTTCTTGGCAGCGCCGTCTACTTTTGCAATATACAATGGCAGATCCTTTTACTTTTTGAACAATTTCAATCAACTTATGAATTCGACTATCGGCTTCTACAACACTATATGACAGATTTGGACGGGCAAAAGACTTTTTAAAGGTATTTACTTCTTTAAATTTCAGTTGTGTACAAATATCATGTTGCACTTCTGGTGTGGCAGATGCAGTTAGAGCAAGGAATTTTAGGTTGGGTCTATAAATTTTCAACTCAGCAATTTGCATATATGCCGGTCTAAATTCATAACCCCACTGGGCTATACAATGGGCTTCGTCAACTGCAATAAAACTAATTTTTAATTCGGGAAGCCAATCTTTAAAAACTTCTGTTTGTAATCTTTCTGGAGAGCAATAGAGAAATTTGAACTTTCCGTAGGCAGCTTGTTCCAAAGTGCTGTTGATTTCATGGTATGTCATTCCAGAAAACAAAGTGAGTGCCGGAATTCCCCGCTTGCGTAGGTTTTCCGCTTGGTCTTTCATTAAAGCAATTAGGGGAGAAATCACCAAGCAGATGCCGTTCATCATCATTGCAGGTACTTGAAAACATACAGATTTTCCTCCTCCAGTGGGTAATAAAGCAAGGGTATCTTTTCCAGAAAGGATAGATTTTACAATGTCTTCTTGCAAAGGACGAAAGGCGTCATAGCCCCAATATTTTTTTAGCGTTTCAACAGGTGATGGTGTATCCATCTTATTACACCACTTTTTTAATGAACAATCGCACCGAATTAGCTGCTAATACAACATCACTCAAACCCATTACTAGTGCAGCAATACCTGGAATTAGAAATCCAAATGCGGCAACAGGAATGGCAACAATATTATAGATGAATGCCCAAAAGAGGTTTTCTTTAATGGTGATATAAGTATGTTTTCCCAATCCCAAAGCGGTGGGTAAATGCTTTAATCCGTTGTTCATCAAAACCACTTGAGCAGATTGCATTGCAATTTGAGAAGCATCACTCATAGAAACACCTATTGTTGCTTTTGCAAGAGCCGGAGCGTCATTAATGCCGTCGCCAACCATAACGGTAGGTTCAATAGCTGTTAGTCGGGTAATTTGTTCTAGTTTTTGTGCGGGTGTTTGCTCAGCGATAAAAGATTGAATACCTAGCTTGTTAGCCAAATCGCGGGTTTTGGAGATTCTATCACCGCTTAAAAGAAGGGTTTTAATTCCTTTTGAATGAAGGTATTGCACCACAGATGCAGCTTCTTCTCTAATTTCATCTGCCAAATCTATCCAACCCAATAAGCGATTTCCAATGGTAACGTAAATGTTATGGCTGTCATCTGTTGTAAGTGTAGATGCAATTTTGTAAGATCCTATCGTATAACTTTCGCCGTTTTTATCGGTGGCAGTTATACCCAACCCTTTTATTTCTTCAATTTTTTGCCAACGAAGTTCGTTTTTCATTTTCCAAGCGGTTGAAACGGAGCGGGCAATAGGGTGATTTGAATATTTTTCTAGGGAGAATACAATCCTTTTGAAATCATCTTCCAAAATGGTATCATCTAAAATTTTAAAAGCAGAGATGGTAAATGCACCGGTGGTTAACGTCCCAGTTTTATCAAATACCACTTGGGTAATGTCTTTAAACAATTCTAAACTAGTTGCGTTGCGGAAAAGAATACCGTTTCTGGCAGCCCTACCCATTCCAACTGCAATGGCTGCGGGCGTTGCCAATCCCATTGCACAAGGGCAAGAAATCACCAATACAGCGATGCTTCGCATCAATGCTGGAGCAAAATCTTTTAATACTATCCAATTTATGGCTAAAGTTAGCAATGCGATGGCAATAACTACAGGAACAAAAACGGCACTAATTTTATCTGCGAGCAATTGGACAGGAGGTTTTTCTCCTTGTGCTTGCTTTACCAAATTCAAAATGCCCGATAAAACAGTATCTGATCCTGTGGCTGTAACTTGGGCTTTTACGGTGCCGTTATCGGCCAAACTTCCACCGATTAAAAAATCTTTTGGCTTTTTGTGAATAGGAATACTTTCACCAGTTATAATAGCTTCATTCACATGAATTTCGCCCCATAAAATTTTGCAATCAATCGGAACTTGTTCTCCAGTTTTTATCAATATCAAATCACCAACTTTTAATTGGTTGTTTTCAATTGGAAAGATGATTTCTTGATGATCTCCATCAAAAGCAATCATATTTGCCATTAATTTTTGAGACTTAGTAAGAGATTTTAATGCTTTTTGTGTAGATTCAATTGAGGCATCTTCCAAATAATTGCCTAAAAAAACAAGTGTGATAATTGTTGCGGCTGTTTCGTAAAACAAATAATTAGAGCCTAAATTAAAGATAGTACCAGAAAGACTGTAACCAAAAGCTGCGGTTGCTCCTAAGGCTACTAGTACATTCATATTGGGAATCTTGTTGATTAAACTTTGCCAGCCACTTTTCCCAAAAAATAGCATTCCAACAATGTAAACTGGTAAACAAAGCAGCAATTGCACCCAACTGATCATTAAAAAATGAAGGTGTAAAACACTTTCAAACATGTGCAACATTAAAACTAGGGTAAAAGGCAAACAAAAAAGAAACCGTTGCAGATGGGTTTGTAAAAATCCAGATTTCTTCTTTTCTACTGATTCATCTTGATTTACCGAATAACCTAAGTTTTCTATGCCTTTAGCCAATTGATCTAGCGGAATTTCTCCTTTAGTATCAAAGTGAACGTCACCATCAATTGGATTTACTTTTATATTCGTTTGTCCTTTTTTTTCGAGGTATTTTCGGATGGTAAGTGCACAATTAGCACAAGTCATCCCTCCCACTTTCCATTGAATGTTTTCCATACACCAAATTTACAATAACCTAATGAAGAATTATTATAGGAAAATTGCTGAATTAACAGTTTGTCGTGTATTTTACATTATAAGCTTTTTGTTAGATGGAAAAAACTTTTGGAATAACAGAAATAGAAGCAGTTGCGAAGTGGTTTTGGCAACAATGTGTGAATTTTAAGGTGATTGCCTTTTATGGTGAAATGGGTGTAGGTAAAACAACTTTAATTCATCAATTGTGTAAAATTATAGGGGTTAAAGATGCGGTTTCTAGTCCTACGTTTTCATTAATCAATGCCTATAAAACACCATCAGGATCTACGCTTTATCATATTGATTTGTATCGGATAAGGGATGACGAAGAAGCGAGAGCTGCGGGAATGGAAGATGCTTTGTTTTCAGGGGAAATTTGTTTGGTAGAATGGCCAGAGAAGGCTTTAGGAATATTTCCAGAAACAAGAGTTGATGTGCATTTAACATTAAATTTAGATTATACCCGCCACATAAAATTGTCTTTTAAATCATAAATGGCATCAAATTTTTACATTCGCATTAATTCCAAAATATGTTAGCAGGAAAATCAATTGTAAGCGGTTCATTTAATTATGAAACATTGAGCGAAACCTTAGATGTGAAGCCAAGGATGGTTCCATTGTATATAGGAATTCCTAAGGAAACCGACTTTCAAGAAAACCGAATTCCATTAACTCCAGACGCTGTGCATGTGTTGGTACTCAACGGGCATAAAGTTACTGTGGAGCACAATGCAGGGGAAGGTTCTCATTACAGCGATAAAGATTATAGTGAAGCGGGAGCCACAATAGTGTATGAAAAAAAGGCTGTTTATGAATGTATGATTATCATCAAATCTGCTCCTGTGAGTGAGTTAGAGTTAGAGTTTTTAAAACCCAATCAGATTCTGATATCTCCAATACATTTACCAGCAATGCGGACGCATATCTTGGAGAAAATGATGGAAAAACGCATTACAGCTTTGTCATTTGAGAATTTAAAAGATGATACCGGTCACAATCCTATTGTAAGAAGCATGAGTGAGATTGCGGGCAGTGCGGTAATGTTGATAGCCGGGCAATATTTATCGAGCACAAACAATGGTAAGGGTATGTTGTTGGGTGGAATCTCGGGAATACCGCCAACAAAAGTTATTATTATAGGAGCAGGAATTGTGGGAGAATATGCAGCAAGAACAGCTTTAGCCGTTGGAGCAAGTGTAAAAATATTCGACAATAATATTTATAAGCTTAAGCGATTACAAAACAATATTGGTACACGATTATGGACATCCGTTATAGATCCAAAAATATTAGGTAAACAATTACGGACTTGTGATATAGCCGTGGGAGCTTTGTCGTCAAATGCAGGCAGAACACCTATAGTAGTATCAGAGGAGATGGTATCACAAATGCGAGAGGGGAGTGTGGTTATAGATGTTAGTATTGACCGAGGTGGGTGTTTTGAAACATCCGAGTTAACTACACACGAGAAACCAATATTTACTAGGTTTGATGTAATTCATTATTGTGTTCCGAATATTGCTTCAGGATTTGCCCGGACAGCTTCTCAGGCAGTTAGTAATGTATTAATGCCATTGGTGATAGAAATAAGTGATTTTGGTGGATTAGAGAATCTATTGTGGCACAAATTCAATATTAGAAACGGGATCTATTTATATAAAGGTTCGTTAACCAATTTTCATTTATCTCAGCGTTTTAATTTGAAGTTTACAGATTTGAATTTATTGATAGCAAGCCAAAATAGTTAATGGTTAATTGTCAATGGTTAATTGTCAATGGTTAATGGTTAATGGTTAAATAAACATAATTCCTAATTTCAAATTTGCAATTAGGAATTATGTTTATATGCTTTAATCTATTTATTTACTTTTTTCTATTGTAGGATATTTTATCCCCAACTGCTCGAGATAAGTATTGTATTTGGTGGGATCGTAATAAAAGTTTTTCAGTTGAGGTACAAATTCATTCATTATTTTCTTGTTCAGGTGAATTGGAGCTGCATCATTTGGCGTAATAAACGGAATATACTTTACTGTTTTGGTTTGTACATCTTTGTAATACGTCCATGCATCATTGATAATTTTAGGGTTAGTAAGCATATCTAACAATGTGGTAGCCATAACTTTACTTCCAGCAACTACACCTTTATGAGCAATTGGGGTTGCCATTGCGATAGCATCAGCCCAGTTGTGGCCAGGAGTTCCTGGGATATTTGAAGGATAATTTAAAACGATGGTAGGTAAATTCCAAGAGATGTCGGCAATATCGTCACTTCCACCACCCCACGAAAACTCAACTGGTCCTTTGATGGAATCTAGTTTTAGCGCTAGCCCGTCTATAGGTTTGCCGTATTGATTGGTTTTAGGTGCATTAACCAATTTTTGTACAGCCCTTGCCAATTGTTGATCGGCACTATCCCAAACAGGTAAGCCAATGGTTTTAATATTCTTATAAGTAGCTTCTGCCAATGCTTTGTTAAAATGACCAGGCCAAGCAGTACCCAACATTCGGTAAGTCATTTTGGTGCCTGTCATTTGGGCTACTGATGTAGCGTATAATTTGGCTTCATCCAGCATGTATTTCATGTCATCGTAATTTCTTTCGCGGAGATAATACCAAACGGAGGCTTTTGAAGGAACTACATTGGGCTGGTCGCCGCCATCAGTTATTACATAATGAGAGCGTTGTGTTGGTTTTAAATGTTCTCTTTTAAAATTCCAAGCAACATCCATTAGTTCAACAGCATCTAATGCACTTTTTCCACGCCAAGGAGCACCTGCTGCGTGAGCGGAACTTCCATCAAAATAAAATTCTATAGAATTGATGCCATTACCACCATTATCGCCCCATCCTACAGAGAGGTTATTGCCCACATGAGTAAATATACAAGCATCTACATTTTTAAAATAGCCATCACGAATATACCAAGCTTTTGAAGCTACGAGCTCTTCTGCAACGCCCGGCCAAATCATCAAGGTACCTGGTAAATGTTCTTTTTCCATAACCTTTTTTACTTCAATTGCCGCTAAAATAACCAAGGGCAATCCAGAATTGTGTCCTTCGCCATGGCCGGGAGCACCTTCTACAATGGGATCTTTAAAAGCTACACCCGGCTTTTGAGATGCTTTAGGGATACAATCGATATCGCTTCCCATCGCAATAAATGGTTTGCCGCTTCCGAAAGTTGCCAACCATGCTGTTGGAATGCCTGAAATACCCCTCTCTATCTTAAAACCGTTTTCTTCTAAGATTTTTGTTAAGTACGCTGATGTTTCTTTTTCTTGAAAGCCCAATTCTGCAAAACTGAATACCATATCTACCATCACTTGTGCAGTTTTGGTTTTACCGTCTAACTCTTGTATAACCTGCTTTTTCCAAGCTTCTACTGGTGCAACATTAGATTGCTTTTTCTGGGCAAAACAGTGTAACGAAATCAAACAACACAACAACAAAACATTTTTCTTGATGAAATGATTCATGAATGGAGATTTAAATGATGTTTTTTTAAATATCTAATATCAATATGTAAAATATACAATTATTTTATTTGTTGGTGGCTTGAATTAAATAATTGTTAGATGATTGATTCTCTTGTTTTAGTTGTAACAAAAGAATTGAATTGCGAAATTCTTTAATTACTGGGCGACCTAATTCATTAATGGGGCGGAATTATTATTTTACTGGGCGACATTATTATTTTATTGGGCGACCACAAGGGTCGCCCCTACGATGCAACACCAAAATGAATATTTAACACTGATTACGCATTAGAAGTAAAAGCAAATTTTGTGGCTAAAGCCATTTCAAAAAAAACCATATACCCCTAGCTGAAGCTAGAGGCTATTAAAGAATGCCTTTCAATAGCCCCCAGCTTCAGCTGGGGGTATATGAATATTATAGATTGGCTTTAGCCACAAAATTGAACAAATTCACCTAATGCGTAATCTGGGTTTAAAAATCATCATAGTGCTCGCCCCTACAGACCCCAACACCATCAAAACAACAAAGGAGCGAGAAAAATCTCGCTCCTTTGAATAAAATATCTTTAAAATAGACCTTAGTGTAACAACGCTTCCGGCACCGGCTTATTCAACAAATACTGATATACAAACTTATTAATTTTATGTTGACTGAAGGCTTGCTGCTTTCCCCCCCATCCATGTCTGCCACCAGGATAAACCATATATTCAAAATCAATATCCAAATCTTGCAATTTCTTTACCAACTGCAAACTGTTTTGCAAATGCACATTATCGTCCATAGAACCATGGTATAACAACAATTTACCTTTCAATTTATTGGCGTAGGTTAGAACTGAAGAAGATTTGTATCCTTGAGGGTTGTTTTGTGGCGTACCCATAAATCTCTCTGTATAATGCGTATCGTATAAACTCCAATCTACCACAGATCCGCCAGCTAATCCGTGAGTGAAATAATCTGCCCCATAAGTTAAGGCATAAGCACTTATATATCCTCCATAACTGAAGCCTTGAATTAATACTTTGGATGAATCTCCTCCATGGTTTCTTAACCATTTCACCAATTGAATCCAATCTTGCATTTCCCAATAACCAAGATTTCTATGTAAATAATCTAACCCTTTCTTGCCAAAATGCCCGCTTCCTCGGTGATCCATTGCTACTTGAATAAATCCTTCTTGCGACCACCATTGTTGCATTTGCGTAAACTTCCAACCATCGGTTACTGTTCCAGCATTTGGACCGCCATAAATGGATATCCAAACCGGATATTTTTTGGTAGAATCATAGTTGGCAGGCCAAGTAATCCGCATGGGCAAATCGAATAAACCATCAGCACTTGGAACACGAACCAATTCTGTTTTGGCAATATTATAATTGTTTAAAGTTGGTGTAGCAGCATCTCCTAAAACACGAATTATCTTACCATTCATATCTACCAACGCCGTTTGCGGCGGAGTAGTAACATTTGAATAAGTGGTGATGAAATAAGATCCATCCGTTGAAAGTTCAACTCTGTGGGTATAATCACCAAAGCTTAACCTTTTCACTTCTTTACCATCAAAACCTACACGATAGATATCTAATCGGGTAGAATTTTCCTTTTTAGCCGTAAAAACGATCCATTTTCTTTTGTTATCAACATATAAAACATTTGTAGCCCAAAAGTTTCCATTGGTCAATTGCTTTTTCAAAGATCCATCGCTATTATGCAAATAGATATTCTTCCAACCATCTTTATCCGATAGAAACAATACATCATTACCCAAAAAACGAATTCTTTGGTTGTCTTCAAGATCTACCCAAGCCTTTTGTGTTTCTTCGTAGAAAGGCTTTTTTGTTCCATCTGTAAGATTAACATCAAATATTTTCAATGTATTTTGATCGCGGTTCATCCAAGAAACCAACAAACTAGAGCCATCTGGACGCCAAACGGGCATTCCGAAATATTGATCATCTTTGGCATTGAAATCTGCCCAAACGATTTGATTGTTGTCTGGAGCTACGATACCAATTTTCACTTCAGGGTTTCTGTTGCCTGCTTTAGGATAACGGGTTTCTTCTAAAAATCCTTGTTGACCTACTTCACTATAAATAGGGAACATAGGCACCATACTTTGGTCCATGTGCATAAAGGCAATATGCTTGCTGTCTGGGCTCCACCAAAATGATTTGTATCGAGAAGCACGACCAAGAATTTCTTCATAATAAACCCAGCTGGCGTAACCGTTTAATATCAAATCGTTGCCGTCTGTAGTGATGCGGGTTTCTTTTGCAGATTGTACGTTAACGGTGTACAAATCATTTTTGCGGGTATAGGCGATATATTGCGAATCAGGTGAAAAAGTGGCGTTGATTTCAGGCTCCTGGTTGTTGGTGAGTCTGGTTTCTTTGGCAGAATCATTGGCCTTATAAAAAATATCGTTGCTTTTAACCGTGAAAGTTGCACCCTTATGCTCCAATGTTAATGGTGTAGGAGCAGTTTCCTTGCCTGTTTTGGCATTTAGAAAATATCGTCTGGATGCTGAGTCTGGATGCACTTTCATGTTGAGCACCACAGTTTTATCGTCTGTCCACTTTACCACTAAAGGTGAAGGTTGTGTAATGGTGGGCATTGATTTGTTTTTCAGTAACTGGTCTTCGGTGAAATTTATTTTTTGTGCGGTTACTATGCCACAAATAAATAATGATGCGATAAAGGGAAAAGCCCGATTAAATATATTCATGATTTGCGTTTGGAAAAAGCAATTTATGAAATAGTCTTTAGATTGCCACGAATGCACAAATGATTTGCCACAAATGCACGAATGTTATTTTAAATTATTATTGCCACGAATGCACGAATGCAATCTAATTACTAACTACTAACTACTACTTTTGCCACAAATGCACGAATGAATTGTAATTAATTACCTCGAATGCACGAATACAATATAATTACTAACAACTAACTACTAACTACTACTTTTGCCACGAATGCACGAATGATTCAAAATAATTGTCACGAAAGAACTCATAACTCATAACTTATAACTCATAACTTATAACTCATAACTCATAACTCATAACTCATAACTCATAACTTATAACTAATAACTCATAACTCATAACTCAATTCGTTTCTGGTCTCATCATTGGAAACAACAACACATCTTGAATAGATGGCGAGTTCGTCAACATCATGCAAATACGATCTATACCAAATCCGATTCCGGCTGTTGGTGGCATTCCGTATTCTAAAGCACGCAAGAAATCGTGGTCTATAAACATCGCTTCATCATCGCCGCGTGCCATTAGTTGCACTTGTTCTTCAAAACGCTCACGTTGATCAATAGGATCGTTCAATTCTGAATAGGCATTGGC
>CAMBYC010000030.1 GCA_945871875.1 Sphingobacterium thalpophilum | reverse complement strand
CCCCCCCAACAAAATATTTCAACCTCTTTCCCTATAGATTTCATACATTCATTTTACATATAAAACTTACAAAACATTTACTTGCATCCATGAATAGAAAAGAATTTGTAAAAACTACCGGTTTGGCTGCTGCTGCTTTCACATTGCCTTTTGGCGAATCTCTTTTTGCACAATCTTCTGAAAATAAAGTGAAACTGGGTATTATCGGTGTAGGACAACGAGGTAGGGGACATTTAAACAATCTCCTTAAAAGAAAAGACGTTGAAATTATTGCTATTTGCGATATCGATACCCGTTGTATGAATTTGGCAAACGAATTGATTTCTAAAGCCAATAAGCCAAAGCCTGAAACTTTTCTTGGTGATGAAAACATCTGGAAAAAAATGGTTGAGAAAAAAGGATTGGATGCTGTAATCATCGCAACGCCTTGGGAATGGCATGCCCCCATGATTATAGGTGCGCTCGAAGCCGGATTGAAATATGTGGGTTCTGAAGTGATTATTGGCATTAGTCTTCAAGACCATTGGGATGTGGTTAAAGCTGCTGAAAAACATGGCGGACAGGTTATGATGCTCGAAAATGTTTGTTACCGCAGAGATGTTATGGCGGTGCTCAATATGGTTCGTCTGGGTTTGTTTGGCGAACTGATTCATCTACAAGGCGGTTACCAGCACGATCTTCGTGATGTTAAATTCAATGATGGTCAACACGTTCACGGGCATGGTGTTGAATTTGGTAAAAATGGATTGTCTGAAGCCCGCTGGCGAACCGAACACGCCGTTCACCGCAACGGCGACTTATATCCTACACACGGCGTTGGTCCATTGGCAAATTATCTAAACATCAACAGAGGCAATCGTTTCAATACACTTTGCTCTTTTTCAACCAAATCTCGTGGCCTTCACGATTATATTCTAGATATGGCTGGTGAATCGCATCCCAATGCCAAAGTGATTTTTAAATTGGGAGATATTGTAACTACATCCATCAATTGTGTAAATGGTGAAACCATTTTACTGCAACACGATACCAACTTACCAAGACCTTATTCCTTAGGATTCAGGGTTCAGGGTACAGAAGGATTATGGATGGAAATCAACAATGGCATATATTTCGACAATAAATCAGCCAAACCACACGCTTGGGACAATGCAACAGAATGGCTTGAAAAATACGACCATCCCTTGTGGAAGAAATGGTCTAAAGAATCTGTTGATGCTGGCCATGGTGGAATGGATTTCTTCGTTTTGCACGCATTTGTTGAATCTATAAAAAGAAAACTGCCTACGCCTCTTGATGTATATGATGCTGCCACTTGGAGTGCCATTTCACCGTTAAGTGAAAATTCTATAGAACTCGGCAATCAAACCGTTGCATTTCCAGATTTTACTGGCGGACAATGGATGTATCGTAAACCTGTTTTTTCTTTAGGAGAAGATTTCTAATACAAATTATCATTAGAAAAATTGAAAGGAGTTCTTTCAATAGCCCCCAGCTTCAGCTGGGGGTATATAAATATTGTAAATTGGCTTTAGCCAAAAAAATAAATAAATTATTCTAATGTGTAATCCGGATTTAATCCATTTAAAATTAAAACATGCAAAGAAACCAACTTATATTGATCTTATTGTATTGCGTCATTGCTTTTCAATGTGGCACGATAAATAAGTCTAATCTTAATGCAGCAAATGAATTCCCAAATCAATTGGTATCATTTGTTCCTTATTCAAGCAACCCCATTTTTTCTGGAACAGGTGAAGATACTTGGGACAAACAAATTCGCGAGAGGGGATATATTATTCGTGAAGACAATAAATACCATTTGTGGTACACCGGATATTCACCAAAAGATGTTACCAAATTTTTAGGTTACGCTACTTCAGAAGATGGAATAAAATGGACACGATACAACGACAAACCAATATATTCAGCCAATTGGGTAGAAGATATGTTTGTAGTTGAATCCAAAGGAAAATATTACATGTTTGCAGAAGGGAGAGGAGATTCAGCACATATGCTGGTTTCTTCAGACAAAATACATTGGGAAGAACGCGGCATTTTGGATATACGTCAAACAAACGGTAACCCCATTTCAAAAGGAGCCTTTGGAACCCCTACAGTAATTATCGAGAATGGAATTTGGTATTTATTTTACGAAAGAGACGATAGAGGCGTTTGGTTGGCAACATCTAAAGACCATCAAACCTGGGTTAATGTTCAAGACCAGCCCGTTTTGTCAATGGGACCGGAAACTTACGACCAGTTTGGATTGGCGATGAATCAAGTGTTAAAATACAAAGGAAATTACTATGGTTACTACCATGGAACCGGTTTTAAAGACTGGCATGAATGGTCTACAAATGTGGCAGTTTCAAAAGATTTGATACATTGGAAGAAATATGCTGGAAATCCAATTGTACAGAACAATCAATCTAGCGGAATTTTAGTAAAAGATGGGGAATTGTATCGTTTGTATACCATGCATCGCAAGGTAAACCTATACTTTCCAGAAAAATAAATCAATACATAAATAAACAAAAGATTACAACAATGGCTACTGAATTGAGTTCTGAAGACATCAAGCAAAGACTTGTATCACTAGATTTTATGCGGGGGTTGATTATGTTTTTGTTGATTTTAGAGAGTACAAGCTTTTTTAAAGTTTTATATTTAGCATCAAAAGGGAATGTATTAGAAAACTTTTTTATTCAATTCCAGCACCACCAATGGAATGGATTACGCTTTTGGGATTTGATACAACCAGGGTTTATGTTTATTGCAGGAACGGCAATGGCATTTTCTATAAATAGTCATTTAAAAAAGGGTGAAACAAAGCAAGCTTTAACCATTAAAATGCTGAAACGTTCTGGGTGGCTTTTTTTCTGGGGGGTGTTATTGTATGCAGTAAAAGAAACAGGTTTAAGTTTTGAATTGTGGAATGTATTGACACAACTTTCCTTCACGCTTTTAGTAGCTTATTTTATTTTTAATTGGAATACAACTTCTCAAATCTTTTTCTGTATTGGTTTTTTAATATTAATGGAAATATTGTATCGCTTTTCAAATGTATCCGGATTTAATTTACCATTCACAAACCATCAAAATTTCGGTAATTATATTGATACAATATTGATGCACAAAACGAGTAGGGGAGGTTGGGTAGCCATCAATTGCATTCCAACAGCGGTACATACGATTGCAGGTGCTTTGGTTGGAAAACTATTGTTAAGCACAAACGATAAAAAAACAAAACTTATGCTGGTATGGGGCGTTGGATTGTTTTTTCTTGGCTATTTCTTGGATTTATTTCAGATAACGCCTATCATTAAACGCATTGCAACGAGTTCATTCACAGTTATTTCATTAGGATGGTGCATGTTTGCATTTGCAATATGTTATTATGTTATTGATATTCAATCGAAGAACAACATACATTTTTTCAAAGTATTGTCTATGAATTCAATATTCATTTATTTGTTTTTTGAATTTCTAGCAGGTTGGTTGAACCATTACATAGGATTGTTAATTACAGGCCTAATTTCTTGGACTGGGTTACATCAAGTTATTGTTTCTATTATTTCTTGTGTAATTGTTTTTTTAATTTATTGGGGTATATGTTTGTTTCTATACAGAAAGAAGATATTTTTCAGGTTGTAAACCAATTATGAGCTATTTAAAATGATAAAATAATGTTTAATTAATCATTATTAACAAATTATATAGTTAATTTGCCGTTAGTTTGTTGTTCAATATCAATACTTATGAAAAAAATCTCTTTGACCGTACTATGTTTTTTATTAATTCAATTTGCAGCATCGGCCCAGCCTTGGTCAATATCATTTTCTCTTGGAACATCCAATTATCAAGGTGATATAGTAGATAAGCCATATTCTTTTGACAATTCAAGGTTAGCAGTTGGTTTTGGTACGGAATATAGCCTATCCGATCGTTTAAGTTTAAAAGCGATGCTTCATTTTGCGAGTGTTACTGCAGATGATAAAGAGAATTCAAAGCCTTATTTAATATCAAGAAACTTAAATTTTACGACTGGAATTACTGAATTAGGGCTTACGGTACATTATGATTTATTAGATTTCAATCGTTTTAATTTGGTGCCTTATGTATTTGGAGGAATAGGCGTTTTTCATTTCAATCCATTTACTTACGATTCTGCAGGTGCCAAAGTTTTTTTAAATCCATTAAGTACGGAAGGCCAGGGTTTAACTGGGATTTTTCCTGAAGTAAAGCCATATTCACTTACCCAGTTTTGTATTCCATTTGGAGGTGGATTTAAATATCGAGTAAATGAAATGGTTAATGTTTCATTAGAAATTGGATTAAGAAAGTTATTTACAGATTATTTGGATGATGTCAGCGATAAATATGTGGATAAAGCCACTTTATTAGCACAACGAGGTTCAGCGGCTGTGGCATTGGCTTATAGAGGAGATGAACTTAAAACAAATCCTGGCACATATCCTACTGGAGGAGCAACAAGGGGTGGTGTGAATTCAAAAGATTGGTATTATTTCACATCTATAACTGCAAGTTTTCAGTTATCGTCTTTGAGTAATAATTTGAGATTCAATAAATCGTCAATGAGATGCCCCTCAATGAAATTTTAGTTAATCAAAATATTGTGAGCATAAAAAAACGTCTGGATACAAAATCCAGACGTTTTTTATGATGATTATAAAAACAATTTAATTAAAACTGCTCTAACTGGCTAAAGAAGAAATTGCCTTCGATTTGTGCATTTTCATCGCTATCGCTACCATGTACGGCGTTTCTTCCGATGCTTTCAGCAAACATTTTACGAATTGTTCCTTCAGCAGCAGCTGCAGGATTGGTTGCACCAATCAATTCACGGAAACTTTCTACAGCATTTTCTTTTTCAAGAATAGCTGCAACAATTGGTCCACTGCTCATAAATTCAACCAATTCGCCATAAAAAGGTCTTTCGCTATGCACTTCATAAAACTTTCCAGCACTTTCCATGGATAATTTTGTAAGTTTCATAGCAACAATTCTAAATCCTGCCTTGATGATATGGTCCGTAATTGCACCGATATGTCCATTTTCAACTGCATCGGGCTTAATCATTGTGAACGTTCTATTTGTCATGATTTTTGTTTTTTTATTTGTGCGAAGTTACATTTTATTGTCTTTTATCAAAATTAACAATCTATCAACTTTGAGATGTATTTTCAATTAAGTTACAATTAACTTATAAATCCTTATTTTTGTTGCCCAAATGCAATCAATTTCATTAATATATCCAGAATTCAAAAGCAATCATAGAAACATTATTGTTACTATGCATCAAAAACCAGATCCAGATGCAATGGGTTCATCCCTAGGGTTGGCTCATTTTTTGCGTCAGTTTGGTCATAGTGTAAATGTAATTGCACCAACCAATTGGGGCGATTACATCAATTGGATGCCGGGAATTGATGGAGTATTAGATTATGAAGCTTCAAAAGAAAAGGCAGATCAACTAATTGATGTTGCTGATTGGATTTTTTGTTTGGATTTCAATATTTTCCATCGTACAAGATATATGGCTGAAAAATTGGCTAATGCTTCAGCAATAAAAATTCTTATAGACCATCATCAAAATCCAGATACTGATTCTTTTGATTATGGAATTAGTTTAACCATTAAGAGTTCTACATCAGAAATGATTTATGATCTTATTGTTGATTCTGGAAATGACAATTGCATCAACACAACTATTGCAGAATGTTTGTATGCAGGGGCAATGTCAGACACTGGTTCATTTAGATTTCCTTCAACAACAGCCTCTGTACATCTTATGGTGGCGGCTTTAAAATCTACTGGGTTTAACCATACATTAATACACGAAAATGTGTATGAAAACCAACACGAAACGCGTTTAAGATTTTTAGGCTTTGTGCTTTCCAGTAGAATGGAAATTCTTTATGAATACAATACGGCAATAATTGCAATTTCTAAACCAGATATTCTTAAATTTAACATTAGAACTGGAGATACTGAGGGATTGGTTAATTTTCCACTATCAATTAAAGGAATTAAATTTTCCGCTATGTTAATTGATAGAGACGAAGAAAGAAAATGGTCGTTTAGAAGCAAAGGTTCGTTTGATGTTAATACATTTGCAAAAACATATTTTCAAGGAGGGGGACATTTTAACGCCTCAGGTGGAAGAAGTGCTGATTCAGTTGAAGAAAATGTAAAACAATTTAAAAATATTTTAAAAACGTTCGCATCTCAATTACAATAACAATACACAATGAAGTTAATTAACAAAATCTGGTTGGCGATAATGCCCGCCCTTTTTCTTGCAGTTTCTTGTTCAGATATTAGCTACAAGAAAACAAAGACAGGTCTTGAGTACAAAATATTCCCAGGAAGTGGTAAAGGGGAAACTATGAAAGTAGGTGAATTTGTAAAATTCAATTACAAGATTACTGTTAAAGATTCTACAATTGTAGATTCATACGGTATTTTACCAGGTTTCGATATGATTGATAGTCCTGGTAGAAAATATGATTTCTCTGAAATCTTAAGATCAATGAAAGTTGGTGATAGTGCAGTAACACTTCAGTTGTTTGATAGCTTAGTTGCAGGAAATCCTAATATGAGCATTCCATTCATGAAAAAGGGTGATAAATTGAAAACTACAATCAAAATCCTCCAAGTTTTTAAAACTCGTGAATTGGTAATGGCTGATTATCAAAAAGAAATTGATGATGCTAAAAACAAGCAAATCAATCAATTGAAAAAATATTTGTCTGACAATAGCATTCAAACTACAGAAGTTAATGGTGTGTTTGTTGAAATTAAAGAAAAAGGAGTTGGGCAAGCAATTGACTCTGGTAAATTGGTTTCTATTCGCTATACAGGTTCAAATTTAGAAGGTAAATCTTTTGATTCTAATATTGATTCAACAAAATCTGCTTCTAAAGGGTTACCAATGGAGCCATTTAGTTTTGTAGCTAAAGGTGGTGGTGCTATTCAAGGTATGACAAACGGTATTATGGCTTTCAACAAAGGCGGAAAAGGTAGACTTTTCATTCCTTCATATCTTGGTTATGGCCCTCAAGGAAGTCCTCCATTAATTAAGCCTAACGAACATTTGATTTTTTATGTTGAAGTAGTTGATGTTAAAGATCAACCAAAACAACCTGAAAATCAACCTACAATGGAGCAGCTTCAAGAACAAATGAGACAGCAACAAGGTCAACAAAGAAGTGGAAATTAATTAGGTAAGTCTTAATCTTTAAACACTTTATAAATAAAATCGTCAGGATTATTAAGATGTGGTTGCACATTTAAATAATCCTGACGATTTTTTAGTTTGAATATGCCTTAATTAAAGTCACAACTTCTTTAGCTTCTTTTACATCATGCACCCTTAAAATATTTGCACCATTTAGCAATGCGATGGTATTCATTACAGTTGTACCATTAAGTGCTTCTGTTGGTGAAACATCCAATGTTTTATAAATGGTTGATTTTCTTGATAAACCAACCATAATTGGTAACCCATAGAAGTTAAACAAATCAAGGTTTTTGAGCAGTTCAAAATTTTGAGCAACGGTTTTTGCAAAACCAAAGCCTGGATCGAGGATTATATCTTTAATGCCAGCTTTTCTGCAAGCATCTATCTTTACGGTAAAATAGTCTGTAATATTCAAAACTAGATTTTCGTAGTTTGTCATGGTTTGCATAGTCTCGGGCGTTCCACGAAGATGCATCAGAATGTAGGGTACTTGTAATCCCGCTACTGTGGTCATCATTTGTTTATCCATTTCTCCAGCACTGATATCGTTAACCATAGAAGCACCCGCTGCAACTGAAGCAGCTGCAACACTAGAATGATATGTATCTATAGAAATTAAAATATCAGGAAAATTCAACTTTATAGCTTTTATAACGGGCAGTACACGGTCAATTTCAACTTCAGCAGTTATTCGTTCACTACCCGGCCTAGTACTTTGACCGCCAATGTCTAATATATCTGCACCATCCTCAATCATTTGCTTGGCTTTTTGCAAAAAATCTTCAGTAGTCAAAGTGGCATTACCATCAAAAAAAGAATCAGGAGTAACATTAATAATGCCCATTAGCAAAGGGTTATCCACAATTTTTATTCGCCCAGCACAATTCCATGTTGCAATTGGAAGCTTTAAACTATTTTTGACATTCATCATATTATGCAAAATACATCAAACACAGTTAGCCAGTATGATTTTGTCATACAAACTTGCAGAGATCTTTTTCTTAAAAAGACCTTGGATTATGGAACATCTTGGAGAATTTTAAGATTGATATCTTTAACAGACCAGATTTTTATAAAAGCACAGCGAATAAGAACCATTCAAGAAAAAAAGGAACAAAAAGTTGATGATGATATTCGTTCAGAATTTATTGGAATTATAAATTACGGCATTATTGCACTCATTCAGCTAGAAAATGAAGGATTTGCTGAAGATGAATTAGACGTTGCTAAAGTTGAAGAATTGTATAATAAATTATCGAGTCATACAAAATCGGTAATGTTGAATAAAAATCATGATTATGGTGAAGCTTGGCGTTTAATGAGCCAGGAAAGTTTTACCGATTTGATTTTAATGAAATTGTTAAGGGTAAAGCAAATATTAGTTAATGACGGCAAAACATTAATTAGTGAAGGAATTGATGCCAATTTTACTGATATCATTAATTATGCTGTTTTTGCACTTATTTTAATACAAGAAGGAAAACATACATCATGAAAAAACTTTTGACTATTTCTCGTTGGCTTGTAGGGCTGTTGTTTATATTTTCTGGATTAATTAAGGCTAATGACCCATTGGGACTTAGTTACAAAATGCAAGAATTCTTTGAAGTTTGGGGAACAATGTATTTAAATGATTACAGTCTTTTTTTATCCGTTGTAATGATATCATTTGAAATTATTGCAGGAGTTGCAGTAATTATTGGGTGGCAATTTGAACTTTTTAGTTGGCTTTTGTTGTTGTTGATTGTGTTTTTTACATTTCTTACTGGATTTGCTTATTTATCTGGAACGATTAGAGCCTGTGGTTGTTTTGGAGATTGTATCAAACTGACGTCTAAAGATTCTTTCATTAAGGATATTGTTTTAACTGTTTTTATTGTGTTTCTATTTATAAAAAGAAAAACAATTAGAGTCAATATAAACCAAATATTTGCAATAATTATTTTATCGACAACTGTTTTGTTTTCATTAGGTGTGCAAGTTTACGTGTTAAATAATCTTCCAATTGTAGATTGTTTACCATATAAGATTGGTAAAAATATATTGGAGCAAAGAAAAATTCCACAAGGAGCTATCCCAGATAGTACGGTTATAAATTTTGTTTACTTAAAAAATGGAAATACAATTGAATTTGATGCAGATCATTTTCCAGCAGATTTTGATGATTCCATTTATCAATTTGTAAAAAGATACGATAAAGTGGTTAGAAAAGGCAATGCAGAGCCGCCGATAAAGGATTTTGTACTTATAACAGCAAATAATGTAGATACAACAGAGGCCGTTTTAAGTTCGCCGGGTAAATTGTTAATCATTTTTTCAAAAGATTGGAAAACAGGTTGGAATCATTCAGCTGAAAAGATGATTCAATTTGTAAAATTGCATCAAGATTATAAACTGATAATCGCTACAGCAGCTCTTGACAAAGTAGATTTAAAAAGCAATTGTGTAGTTTTGAAGTCGGATTTTGTAGCTATTAAAACAGCGGCGAGGGTAGATCCTACTTTGTATTATCTAAATGATGGTATAATTTTAAACAAATGGGCTATTGGAAATTGGAGTAATGCCATACAACAACTGAAGTAATTGAATAGATTAGTTGATTGTAAAGCAATTAATCTATTTAATTACCACTTCTTTAACTATATTTTCACCCAAAGCCTCATTGATTCTTTTGATGATTGTTTCCCTTTGGAAGATAAGTTCTTTTTTCAGAGGGGCGGTGTTGGTGGTAATAAAAAGCGTGTTGTTGATTAATTTTATCGAATCCGTATATTTAGCAATGGTTTTTCCCATCAGGTTTTCCCATATTTCTTCAATTTTGAATGCCTGTATGTTGAAACGTATTTTGCTCTTTTTGAGAAACTGCTCCATTGCTTGAGCCATTGAATATTCAGCCAACTGTAATTTTTTTAGAATTGTAAATTAATTGATTTCAAGTGAATGTATGCTAAAATCTACGCTTAATGTAGTCAATGCATCATTTAATCTTGAAAAATGCGTATCGGTTAAAAAAACCTGTCCGTTGTTTTGAACACAAGCCCAAGAAAGCAAATTATACATTCTTTTCTCATCTAGTTTTTCGAAAATATCGTCTAAAAGTAGAAGGGGAGGGAAGTGGTTGTGCGATAGTAGCATATTGAATTCGGCCAATTTTAAAGCAAATAATAAGCTTTTGCGTTGACCTTGTGAAGCAATTTGCCTCCAAAGATGCTCTCCCAAACGAAATTCTAACTCATCTTTATGAATTCCGGCACTAGTTCTTAAGGAGTAAAAATCTTTTTCTCTATTTGTTTGAAAAAGTTGATACAATGGTGTAGAATGTAGTTGACTTATGTATTCAATTTGAATTCCTTCATCGGTTTCAGCAATCATTTTATACATTTCTTTAGCTGAAGCGATATATGTTTCAAGGAATTTTTTTCTTGTAGCATATATGATTTCAGAAGGTGATATCATCTGGTTTTCAATCACTTCCAAAAGTGAATAGTCTCTTTTCCCTTGTTCAGCAAACTGCTTTAATAAGCTATTGCGTGATTGCAACAGTTTGTTGTAGATGATTAATTGTTGAAGGTAAGAAGCGTCTAATTGTGATATGATTGTATCAATAAACTTTCTCCGATCTTCACTTCCACCTGTAATCAATTGAACATCATCTGGAGCAACCATTACAACGGGGAATTTACCAATATGGGATGAAAACTTATTGTAAGGCACACCATTAAGTTGAATTTCTTTTTTTCCAGTTTCTCTCAAAATGCACGACGTATTAAACATTTCTCCAGAATGGTTGAATTGTCCATCAACTCTAAAGCCTTGATATCCAAAACAAACGGACGATGAATCGGTTTTGCCAAAGTAACTTCGGGTTAAACACAAATAATAAATTGCATCTAAAATATTGGTTTTCCCAGCACCATTTGGACCACATAAAGCAGTGATTCTATTGGTAAAATTAAATTTACTGGTTGTATAATTTTTAAATTGAACGAGCGAAATAGAATCTAAATGAAGCGATGCTTGCATAGCTGCAAAATTAAAAAAAACAAAACGGAACAATAACTAAAGTTTATATGAGAAATTTTTAATTTAAACACCTTATATTTGCGTCTCAAAATCTGTCATTGTGGGTAAAAAATCAGTTGTGGCTACAAAGTTTACTAAGGAAACTTATCTTTATTGGTATGAATTGATGCTCTTGTTGCGTCGATTTGAAGAAAAAGTTGGTCAATTGTATGGAATGCAAAAAATTAGAGGTTTTTGTCATTTGTATATTGGTCAAGAAGCATTAGCTGCAGGTTGTATGACTGCAACAAAAGCAGATGACACATTTATTACTGCATATCGTGACCATGGATTGGCAATTGCAAAAGGAATAACTCCCAAAGCTTGTATGGCTGAATTGTACGGAAAAGCAACAGGTTGCTCTAAGGGTAAAGGTGGAAGTATGCACTTCTTTGGTGTAAAAGAAAGGTTTTTTGGTGGACATGGTATAGTTGGTGCTCAAATTGGTACTGGTGCAGGTTTAGCATTTGCAGAAAAATATTTGGGTACAGATAATGTAAACCTTACTTTTTTTGGTGATGGTGCTGCTCGTCAGGGAATGTTGCATGAAACATTTAACTTGGCAATGACTTGGAAGTTACCTGTAATTTTTATATGTGAGAACAACCATTATGCAATGGGAACATCAGTAGAACGTACTTCAAACGTTACTGATATCTATAAACTTGCAGATGCTTATGATATGCCTGGAGATTCAGTAGATGGGATGGATATGGAGGCAGTTCATAATGCAGTAGCAAGAGCAGTAAAAAGAGCAAGAGATGGTGAAGGTCCAACCTTGTTGGAAATGAAAACATACAGATATCGTGGACATTCAATGAGTGATCCTCAAAAATATAGAACAAAAGAAGAAGTTGAAATTTATAAAGAAAAAGATCCAATCGAAATTGCAAGATTGAAATTGGTTGATTTTTTCAACGTACCGGATAACGAAATTGAAGAAATTAATGAAAGAGTAAGAATTGATGTTGAAGAATCCGTTCAATTTGCTGAAGAAAGTCCATGGCCTTCTGATGATGAATTGTATAAAGATGTTTACATTCAAAAAGATTATCCTTTCCTTAAAGATTGATTTTAAATCCCATATAAAAAATTATTACAAATTATGACAACAAATACAGAAGAAATTGTAACAGCCTCGGAATCGACTGAATTGCTAGATAGAGCAAAAGGTTTTTGGGAAAAGAACAATAAAAATATTACCTATATTTCAATTGCTTTGATAATTTTGATTGGAGGCTATTTAGGTTACAAATATCTTATTCAAGTACCAACTGAAAAGAAAGCACAGGATGAAATATTTAAAGCTGAAATGAATTTTAGAAGTGATTCACTTCAATTGGCTTTAAATGGCAACAATAGTACGCCGGGTTTTTTAAAGGTAATCAAAAATTATGGTGGAACACCTTCAGGAAACCTTGCCAAATTGTATGCTGGTGAATGTTATTTGCAATTGGGTGAATTTAAAAAGTCAATTGAACAACTTGAATCTTTCAATGGAGGTGGTGCAAAGCAAGTTGAAGCCAAGGTGCAAGGAATGTTGGGAGATGCAAATGCAGAATTGAAAAATAATGCAAAGGCTATATCACATTACCAAAAAGCTGGTTCTATTTTTGAATCTGACATCAATATGTCTTCCGAATATTTGTTCAGAGCAGGAATGTTGCTGGAAATAGAAGGTAAAAATGCTGAGGCTATAAAACTTTACCAACAAATTAAAGAGAAATTTCCTAGAACCGAACGTGGTTATAGTATAGACAAATATCTTGCAAGATTAGGTGCTACAAAATCTTGATAAATTAATATGGCTAGTCAAGGAAATCAAAAATTGTTTGAAATCATCACAGGCACATCGATAATTTCGGATGCCTGTGTTGTTATTGTAAAAACTGCATGGAATGCAATTGTAGTGGATGAATTAGAGAGAGGCTGTCTAAATATTTTAGCACAACATGAAATAAAATCTATTACAACTATTTCGGTTCCTGGTGCTGTAGAGATTCCATTTACTATTAACAGTTATTGGGAATCTTATAAATTTAAAGACAATAAGCCCAATGTTTTTATTGCACTTGGATGTGTAATAAAAGGCGATACCCCTCATTTCGAATACGTTTGTCAATCTGTAACACAAGGTATTACACATTTGAATGTAACCATCCCTGCCCCAGTAATATTTGGGGTGCTTACCGTCAATACACAGGAACAAGCAGACGAAAGATTAGGTGGTATTCATGGTCATAAAGGAGAGGAAGCTGCTTATACAGCTATACAAATGATGGCTATGGTAAAATCATTCAAAGCTTAAAATTTGCGCGTTCAGTTATTTATACCATGTTTTGTAGACCAACTTTTCCCTGAAACAGCATTTAATGTTGTTAAGCTATTAGAATTTGCGGGATGTGAAGTGCTTTACAATACAAACCAAACCTGTTGTGGTCAACCTGCCTTTAATGCTGGATTTCAAGACGAAGCCAAAATCGTTTGCAATAAATTTCTCGAAGATTTTAATAGCGGAGATTACATAGTTACACCAAGTGCTTCTTGTGCAGGGTTTATAAAAAATTATTCAAATAAACTTGTTTTAGCCAGTGATTTGCCAAATGCAATTCAATCTATAAATTTAAAACTATTTGAATTGAGTGATTTTTTAGTCAACGTTCTAAAATTTACAGATTTTAAAGCTTCGTTTTCAGCTAAAGCCACATATCATGATTCTTGTGCTGCCCTTAGAGAATGTAAAATAAAAGAAGAACCCAGAATTTTATTGAACAAAGTGGATGGCTTGGAGTTATTAGAAATGATTGATGTAGAAACTTGTTGTGGTTTTGGTGGAACTTTTGCAGTTAAATTTGAGGCCATTTCAACAGCAATGGCAAGTCAAAAAGTAAACAATGCATTGGCAGTTGGAGCTGAATATATTATTTCTACAGATGTGAGTTGTTTAATGCATCTTAAAGCTTATGCTGAAAAGCAAAACCTTCCTATCAAAACGCTTCATATTGCAGATGTTTTGGCAAATGGATTATAATTTAAAATATAAAAAATGGCATATTGGTTGGTAAAATCTGAACCATTCAAATATTCTTGGGATCAGTTTGTTGCAGATAAACAAACTTTTTGGGATGGGGTAAGAAATTATGCTGCCCGCAACAATTTAAGAGCAATGGAAAAAGGAGATAGCGTTTTCTTTTACCATAGCAATGAAGGTTTAGAAATAGTTGGAATTGCAGAAGTTGTGAATGAATCTTATCAAGACCCTACAACTTTTGAAGAAGCTTGGGTTGTTGTAGATTTAGCTCCAGTTAAAAAGCTAACATTCCCCGTATCGTTGTCAAAAATAAAATCAGACATTAGATTACAGCAAATTGCATTGGTTAAGCAAAGTAGATTGTCTGTGCAACCCATTACACTACAAGAATGGGAGATAATTATCGAACTTTCAGAAACCCCTTAGATATGCTTAAAAAGAAGCTGGTAGTTTTAACAGGAGCTGGAATTAGTGCAGAAAGTGGGATAAAGACTTTTCGAGACCATGATGGTTTGTGGGAAGGTTATAAAATTGAAGACGTAGCCACTCCAGAAGCATGGAAGAAAGACCCACAATTGGTTCTTGATTTTTACAACATAAGGAGAAAAAATGTAGCAGATGCTGAGCCCAATCAGGCTCATCAAATTTTAGCTTCATTAGAACAATATTTTAATGTACAGATTATCACACAAAATGTAGATGATTTGCATGAAAGGGCAAATAGTTCTCAAGTTGTTCATTTGCATGGTGAGATTTTTAAAATGAGAAGTGAGAAAGATGATACATTGATAAGTGAAATTCGAGGTGATATACATTTAGGAGATTTGGCAAAAGACGGCGGACAATTTAGGCCCCATATAGTGTGGTTTGGAGAAGAAGTACCATTAATGGAAATGGCTTTTGATTTAGTTTCAACGGCAGATGTCTTTTTAATTGTTGGGACTTCTCTTTTGGTTTACCCTGCTGCTAGTCTTGGTAGTTTTGTACCTTCCACTGCAAAATGCTTAATTGTTGATAAAAAAATACCTTCAAATATTACTTCAAATAAATACACAATTTTAGAAAATAAAGCAACAGAGGGAATGGAAAAAGTGAAAGAATTGTTGTTGAGTGAATATTTTTAAGTTAATGATAGAAATTTGTCCCTATTCATTATAAAAAACAATTCCATGCTTTGATAAATCTTGTAAAATAGGTTTGTATACATCTTCATAAATTGGAATAAAAACACCTTTTCTGGATATATTTCCATTCAAAAGATGAATTGCGGCAAATGCCAAAGGTAAGCCAACTGTTTTTGCCATTGCAGTATGAGATTGATCAATTCCCTTAACAATAAGGCTAGAATTTTTAGAAAGTTCTTTTCCTTCAAGTGTAAATTTCAGCTCGTGTTGCATAACAACCATATCTTTATCTTCAGGTGCAAGAGCCAATTTCACTTCAATGATGTGTTGAAGTATAGAAGCATAAGTTGTTAAATCAGAAGGAATTAGATGGTTTTCATTCATGCCAATAAAATCAAACATTTTATTGACTACTGTATTTTCTAAATTGTTTTTTGATAAGAAGATTTGAAGTTTCTGGAAAAACTTTTTTGTGGTTAAAGGTTCAAGATTTATTAGAGGTTCATCAATTGTAAACCCTTCATTAACAAGGATATTCCATGCGTCACAAAAATCGGGGTATCTTAAAGTTGTTCTGATAAAAGTAGAAATACTTTCAAGATTGTATTTCTTGATATAAGAAATGGAATCTCTATTGGGATACCATTCAAAATTACCACCTTTGGGGATATGAACTTTTCTTGGGTTTGTAAAGATTTGCGAATAAGGAATTGTTTTAACTAAATTGTTTTCCAAATATTGTGCACCATCTTTTCCGGCAATTACAACATTTCTGGGGTTCCAACTGATTTTATAATGCCAAGGATTATTGTCAGATTCAGGAGCAATTAATCCTCCGCAATGGGATATAAAGCTTGTGATTTTCCCGCCGCAATTTTTAACAGAATCAATCATCTCCATCGCACTCATATGGTCAATGCCAGGATCTAAGCCCATTTCTCCAATAAAACTAAGTCCTGCAGCTGCTACATCTTTATCCAGTTGTTGAAATTCTTCAGAGATATAAGATGCATGAATCAGATGTTTACGATATACTAAGCAAAATTTGCCAATTGTAAAATGAAATGATGGAGGCAACATTGAAATTACAATATCGGCTTTAGATATTAAATCTTGAAGTGCGTCTGTATTTTCAATGTGAAGTTCAAATGCAAAGACATTTGGATGGTTTTCAGCTTTGGATTTAGCCGCAGAATAATTTTGATCAGCAATATGAATTTGCCAATTATTGATTGGAGCTTGTGTGCATAAAAAATCAATTAAAACAGTTGCAGATTTTCCAGCACCAAGAATTAAAATATTCTTCATTCATAAAATTAGTATTTAAAAGAAGTATCTTGTTTCAATTGACAGATATTTTTCTTCAAATAGGTTTAAAAACATAAAATGCAAATATTTATAAGCATAAAATTGTGAAAAATAGGCAAATCACCATTAAAATTTGATAAAAACAACAGTAATTAGTAATGAATTCATCTTAAAATAAGGTAAATTTGCAGACTGTGAATTAGAAATTTTTAAGGATAAAATTATGGAGGAGTTAAACGAACCGGAAATTACCAGAGATAATGATAAAATCATTGCGATAAACATCGAAGACCAGATGAAGTCTGCCTATATAGATTACTCTATGAGTGTAATTGTAGGCAGAGCTTTACCAGATGTTAGAGATGGTTTGAAGCCAGTTCATAGGCGAATTTTATTTGCCATGAATGAATTAGGGATGGATTTTAACAAACCTACACGTAAATGTGCCCGTATAGTGGGAGAGGTGTTGGGTAAATATCACCCCCATGGAGATACTGCTGTATATGATGCATTGGTTAGAATGGCTCAAGAATGGAATATTCGTTACACTTTAATTGATAAACAAGGAAACTTTGGTTCGCCAGATGGTGAAGGTCCAGCTGCAATGCGATATACTGAGGCTCGTATGCAGAAGGTTACTGCATTTTTGTTGGAAGATATTGATAAAGATACCGTAGATTTTCAATTAAACTTTGATGATTCATTAGAAGAACCTACTGTTTTACCTACACGTATTCCACAACTGTTAATCAATGGATCTAGTGGAATTGCAGTTGGAATGGCAACTAGTATGATGCCTCACAATTTATCTGAAGTAGTAGATGGTTGTATCGCATTTATCGACAATCGTGATATTACCATTGAGGAATTGATGGAGTTTGTTAAAGCACCAGATTTCCCTACTGGAGGTATCATTTACGGAATGGAAGGTGTTCGTGCTGGATTGATGACAGGAAGGGGAAGGGTAGTGTTGCGTGGAAAAGTACAAATAGAAACAAAAGCAAACGGACGTGAGCAAATTATAATAACTGCTGTTCCTTATCAAGTTAGTAGAGATGTTTTGACTGCAAGAATTGGTCAATTGGTTGGTGATAAAATCATTGATGGCATTACCAATGTCAACAATGAATCCAATGAAAAAGAAGGTACAAGATTGGTAATAGATTTGCGTAAAGATGCTGTTGCCAATTTGATTGTTAACCAGTTGTACAAATTTACTGAGTTACAAACTTCATTTGGTATAAACAATGTTGCCTTGGTTAGAGGTCGTCCTAAAACATTGAATTTAAGAGATTTAATAGTAGAGTTCGTTGATTTTCGGCATGAAGTAGTTATTAGAAGAGCCAATTTCCAATTAAAAGAAGCGGAAAAGAAAGCTCATATTTTGGAAGGATATTTGATTGCTTTAGATCATTTGGATGAAGTTATCAAATTGATTAGAGCCAGTTTAAATCCTGAAGAAGCAAGAATGGGTTTGATGTCATCATTTGGGATGTCTGAAATTCAAGCTAGAGCAGTTTTAGAATTGCGATTGCAAAGACTTACCGGCATGGAGCGCGATAAAATTAAAGAAGAATATGATGAAATTATGAAACTCATCGGTTCTTTAAAAGCATTATTAGCAGATGCTGGATTGCGTTTTGATTTAATCAAGAGAGAATTGTTAGAAGTAAAAGAGAAGTTTGGCGATGCAAGAAGAAGTGAAATTGTTTATCTCGAAAATGAGATGCGCATAGAAGATTTGATAAAAGAAGAAGATGTTGTAATTACTGTTTCACATTTAGGATATATTAAACGAACTTCCGCAGTAGAATTTAGGATTCAAAAAAGAGGTGGAAGAGGTTCAATGGGCGGAAAAACTAGGGCAGAAGATTATATTGAGCATATTTTTGTTTGTTCATCACACCACACTTTATTGTTTTTTACCGAAAAGGGTAGATGCTATTGGTTAAAAGTTTATGAAATTCCTGACGGAGAAAAACAAGGAAAAGGACGTGCAATTCAAAATTTGATTCAATTGCCACCAGATGACAAAATCAGAACAATTATAGATGTAAAAAATCTGGAAGACAAAGATTTCATTACAAGTCATTATATTGTATTGTGTACCAAACAAGGTGTAATTAAAAAAACCCTTTTAGAAGATTTCAGTAGGAGAAGAGCTACTGGAGTAAATGCCATTACAATTGTAGAAGGAGATCAGTTGTTAGAAGCCAAAATGACGGACGGTCATTCTGAAATTATTATGGCGATAAAATCCGGAAGAGCAATTCGTTTCCCAGAGGCAAAAGTTAGACCAACTGGAAGAGGTGCAATTGGTGTTACAGGAATAGAAGTAGACGATGAAACGGATGAAGTTGTAGGAATGATTTGTGTGAATGAATCTGATACCAGCAGAACGGTTATGGTAGTTTCAGAAAAAGGTTACGGTAAGAGAACTGCAGTTGATGAATATAGAATTACCAATAGGGGAGGAAAAGGGGTAAAAACAATAAATGTTACAGAGAAAACTGGTAAATTGGTTGGAATTCTAGATGTTTTATCTACAGAAGATTTAATGATTACTTGTACTTCAGGAATTACAATCAGAATGTCTGTTGGAGCAATTAGTGAATTGGGAAGAGCAACACAAGGGGTTAAGCTAATTAGGTTAGATGAGGGTGATGAAATTGCTGCAATTACCAAGCTAGATGAAGAAGAACCAGAAAAAGTTGATGAAATTGATGTAGAAAATGGTATTTTGCCAACTGAAATTTCATTAGAAGCTAATCAAAATACTGAATCTACTGAGAATATAGATCCACAAACACCAATTGAACCTACAGAAACACCCGAATAATCAACACGTTAACAAATCATCAACATAAAAAAAAATCGAATGAAACAAGTTCTGGTTATAACTTTGCTAGGTTTTTTTTCTTTTCAGGGAAATGCACAAACCTTAAAAAAAACAAAGGAATTAGTAAATGCAAAAACCTGGGATAAAGCTAAAGAAAGTATAGATTTAACAATTGCCAATCCGAAACTTAAGAAAGAAGAAATGGCTGAAGCATATTACCTTAAGGGTAAAATCTATGTAAATATTGCAGCCAATCCTGCCTTTAAATCTTTAGTTGCAAACCCAAGAACATTAGCATTGGAAGCCTTTCAAAAAGGATTGGAATTAGATAAAAATATTATAAATATCCAGTTAACCTTAGACCAATACCAACCCGTTATTGCTTTGTACACAAACAATTTTGATGATGCTGCTGCTTTTTACAATAAAGAGAACTATGCAGAGGCTTTCACTGAATTTAAAAATACTGCTATTTACGGAGATTTTCTAGTTGTTCAGGGATGGTCAACTATACCTAAATTAGATACAACATTGGTATACTATACTGCCCTTTCTGCAATCAATTCAAAAAATATTGATGAAGCCATAAAGTATTTTCTAAAATTAGCCGATGCAAAAGTAGGTAGATTACCAGAACAGGTTACAATTTATCGCTATTTGGCTAAATATTATTTTGATAAAAAGGATGAAGTAAATTTAGTAAAAACAGTTAGTACTGGTTTGGCTTTATATCCCTTAGATGATTATTTGCCTTTATTAGAGTTGGATTTGATTAGAGAAAAAGGCGATAAAGTTGCATTATATAAAAAATTTGAACAATTAATTCAAACAAATCCTTCAAATTATGATGTGCTATTTGAATATGGTAATGAATTGTTTACAGAAACACACGTCTCTGAGTTTAAAAATAAGCCATCAAATTACAACGAAAATTGTTTAAAAATAGAAAAGCTCTATACTCAAGCTGCTTCAGTAAAACCCGAAAATTTTGATGTAGTTCTTTCTTTGGGTAAGCACTTTTATAATCAAGCTTTATTGATTGAAGATGAAGCAAGTAGAATTAGAGGTACAAAACCTGAAGATGTTAAAAGAAAAGCAGAATTAAATTCAAAATTAGTAGACATAATTGATAAAGCAATTGTTCCACTTGAAAAGGTTTTTAATCATTATGAAAAAGGTGGAAAGTTAATAACACGCGATAAATCTAATTTTAAATCTGCTTGTAGTCTCCTTATCTTTTGTTACACTGTCAAAAAAGATAAAGTAAAACAAGATTTTTTCCAAAAAGCATACGATAGCTTTGATACTACACATTAAATGAAATAATCAATGAAAAAATGGAAAGTCATAAGCTTTCCATTTTTTTTGCATTGATTATTAATTATTTATAAATTTACACAATAAATTATTAATTATTTTTTCAAAATATGTAATTTATAGGTAGTTTTTACGTTTTATCATTATAGTCCTTTACCCTAATCCGTACAACCTTAATCTTATGAAAATTAAATTTACATCGCTTTTGGTGATTGTATTGATTTATCCTGCATTTTTAAGGGCCCAATGCTCTTGTTCAAATGGATCAATACCAGATACTGTAACCTATACTACGAGCATTTCAAGTTTATCTGGACCAAGCACTTTTATTTATTTTCCAAAACTAGATCCGGGAACAGGTACATTAGTTTGTGTAACGATGAGTGGTACTGTTAATACAGTTCAAAACTTTAAAATTACAAATCGAGAGCCATTTGAAGTTTCGGATTATATGCTCGATTTTGCCAGAACAACTAAAATAATTGGACCAGGTATAAACAAAGTGGCTGGATGGGCTCAAACCTATGGACCTTTCTCCTTATCCCCAAACCCAGGAATATATCCAGATTCAACAATTGCAATTGGTCCTGATACTCCATTCAATAATACAATTTTGGTGGCAACCACTAGCAACGTGGTTCCTTATCAAGGCACAAGTGGTAATGTACAATTTCTTTATACAAATACTGGATCTGCAACGTTAATTCAAGGATCTAACAATTATTCTATGAATATTTCTACCGTCGTAAATGCAAAATTTACGTTGAAATATTTAGTTTGTCCAAATATCCAGTTGCCTAATTTGTATGGAAATTTTCAAATTTCAAAAGATGCAAAGTCTGTATTTATAAAATGGTCAACCCTTAATGAAGACATCAAAAGTAAATATATTGTTCAAGTGAGTAAAAATGGGGTTGATTATGAAAATCATGATGAATTTGCCGCAGTTGGCAACCAAAAATCAGAATATGAATCGATCTATAAAAAAATAGCCAATTATAAAGGTAAATTGTATTTTAGAGTAGTTGCATTAAATCCAGATGGTAAAGTTTTGAGCTATTCTCCTGTCAAAATTATACAGTCAGAAGATTTATCAGTTAGCAATTTTCAAATATATCCAAACCCAATTCAAAAGTATTTCAACTTAGTTTTCAATTCACCAATTTCAGGTAATATAAAAATTGATTTGTATTCAATTAATGGCGTTTTGATGGAATCAAATTTATATCGATCATATAAGCAATTTAATATTCCTGTGCAATTAAGAAGACAATACGCTGGTGGTCAATATATTGTTCGTTTAACAAACTTAATAAATGACGAAACTATTACAAAGAATATCATAATCCAATAGTCGTGAAAAACAAAAGTTATCAAATTTTATACATAGTAATTATAATATTTGCAAGTATTTCTTGTACAAAAAGTACTGTTGATATTGCTAGTCCGGTTGAAAATGCTTTTAAAGTTTACAAAATTCCAAAAGGAAACCATTATTGTAACGAGTCGACATTTGCAAATTTAACGGTGAGTGAAATTGAATTTACAGTTCAATTTGATTCATCAGCAATTTACACAACAACAGATCCAAACAACCAATATGATATCAATAAGTTGTGGGGATTTACAGAAGGAACCGACAATCATTTGAATAGTGCAAGAATAGGGTGGTCTTTCAATGAAAAGAAATTAAGATTGTATGGTTATGCCTATGCAAATGGAAAACGAAATGCAATTGAAATTTCATCAATAGAAATAAATCAACCAATTAAATGTGGTATAAAAGTTTCCGAAGGAGTTTATATATTTACAGTTAATGGTGCAAGTAAGTTTCTACCAAGAGCAGTTGTTGGGAAATATGCTGTAGGATTTCAGCAATATCCATATTTTGGGGGTGATGAGCCTGCTCCACATGATGTAACAATTAGAATAAGAGAGAATGTTAAGCTTTAATACAAAATTGAGAAATTAGTAAATAAAAGAACCAATCAAAAGATTTGTTCTTTTATTTACTAATTTCTATTTAACATAATATAAATTATAAGACATAATTATATTGTTGTTTTAATCGATGTTTTCAGTATTAGTGAATTGTAATTTGCTCAAACTTTTATACAATCCTTCAGGAATATTGATTAATTCATTGTGTGTACCAGCTTCCACAATTTTTCCTTTATCTAAAACAAAAATTTTATCAGCATTGCGAACCGTTGCTAAGCGATGTGCAATTACAAAAGAAGTTCGATTTTTCATTAAATTGGTTAAAGCATTTTGTACAAGCAATTCTGAAGCTGCATCCAAAGAACTTGTAGCTTCATCTAAAATTAAAATTGCAGGATTTTTTAAAATGGCTCTAGCAATGGCAATGCGTTGTCTTTGACCACCGCTAAGTTTTACACCTCGTTCACCAACTATTGTTTCATATTTTTCTGGAAATGAATCAATAAACTCGTAAGCAAATGCTTTTTTCGCAGCTTCTTCAATTTCTTCAATTGATGCATCAGGTTTTCCGTAAGCAATATTTTCTTTTATTGAGCCTCCAAATAAAAGTACATCTTGAGGCACAAAAGCCATTTGTTTCCTAAGTTTAGACAATTCAAATTCTTTTGCTTCTTTACCATCAAATAATATTGAACCAGAATCTGGGTAATAAAACTGCAACAATAATGAAACAATTGTAGATTTTCCTGCACCACTCGGACCAACCAATGCTATTTGTTCTCCAGGATTAGCTACAATGTCTAGATTTTTCAATACTTGAAAATCTTTTCTTGATGGATATGAAAAACTTACTTGATTAAATGATACCATTCCATTCAATTTACTAGAATCATCTATTGTATTGTTTTCAATAGAGATGGGCTCTATTTCTTCTTTCATCAATTCACGAACTCTCTGGGTAGCACCCAAAGTTTTTTGTAATTGACTGTATAAATCTGCAAATCCCGCCATACTTCCCCCTACAAATGAAGTATATATAACAAATGCCGTTAAATCTCCAAAAGATAACTGGCCTTTTTGCATCAATCCAACCCCAAACCAAACAACAAAAATTATGGTACCAAATAAGCTAAACAGTAAAAAAGATATGAAAAACCCCCTAACCTTTCCATTACTAATTGCCAATTTTACAACTTTATCTAAACTTTTATTGTATCGAATGATTTCAAACCATTCATTAGAAAAAGCTTTAACATTGCTAATTCCTTGTAAAGTTTCTTGAACAATAATATTAGAATCTGCCAATTGATCTTGGGCTTCTCTAGATAAGGACCTGATTTTTTTGCCAAAAACTACTGCAACAATAATTATAATTGGAATTACAGAAAGCATCACCAATGTTAGTTGTGGAGAGATATAAAGTATCAAACCAATGCCAATCAATAAGGTTAAAATGCCACGGAGAATTTCTGCAAGCAAAATAGACATGGCATCTTGAATTTGAGACAAATCGGTGCTTAATCTACTTGATAACTCCCCTACTCTACGTTGAGCAAAAAAATCCATTGGGAGCTGTATCATTTTTTTATAAACAGCTTTCCTTAAACTGGCAAGAGCATTTTCTCCAGCATAGCTGAAACAATATACCCTGCCAAAGGAAAACAACATTTGAGCAATTAAAATGCCCACCATGAGTAAGGCTATTGTAGAAGGATCCATTGCTTTTCCTCCACTATTTATCGTATTTGAACTGTCAATAAGATTTTTCAACATGTATGGAAAAGACAGTGTTGAAAGGCTCGATAAGAAGATGAAAATTAATCCAGTAAAAAAATGAGCCCTATAAGGCTGAAGATATTTAAAAATTGCAATTGCTTCTTTCCAGTTTTCTTTGGATAATTTTACTTTTTTGTCCAATTCATCCAATTCATTTCCACGATTTCTTGCCATACATATTATTTTTATAGAAATACAATGCAAATTGAGATTTTTATCGGATAAACCTCACTATTTTAGCATTACTTTCTAAAAGTTTTTAATATTTAATTTCATGAACAGAAGGAATTTCTTAAGACTATCTTCTTTAACAATACCTGCTTTACAAATTAACACAGCCCCAGTTAAACCAAAAAGAATCGTTATATCCACTTGGGATTTTGGAAGAGCAGCAAATACAGCATCTTGGGACATTTTGTCAAAAGGAGGTTCCGCATTGGATGCCGTTGAGGCAGGAATTCGAATTCCAGAGGCTGATGAAAGCAACCAGACTGTAGGTTATGGAGGTTTGCCCGATCGTGATGGTTTTGTAACTTTAGATGCTTGTATTATGGACCATCTTAGCAATTGCGGTTCTGTTATGGGGTTAGAAAATATTAAGCATCCAATTTCAGTAGCCCGAAAAGTAATGGAGAAAACACCTCATATAGTTTTGGTTGGCCAAGGTGCATTACAATTTGCATTAAGTCAGGGGTTTGAGAAAGAAAATTTACTTACTCCTTCTAGTGAAAAAGCATGGAAAGAATGGCTTAAAACATCCGATTATAAGCCAAAAATGAATATTGAAAATCAATTATTCAATAAAAGTACTTCATTTGTTCCGATGCCTGGAGGTATTGACAATCACGATACTATTGGGTTATTGGCTATAGATAAAGTTGGAAATATAAGCGGAGGTTGTAGCACAAGTGGAATGGCGTTCAAGCTACGAGGTCGCGTAGGTGATTCCCCTATCATTGGTGCTGGTTTATTTGTAGACAATGAAGTTGGTGCTGCAACTTCCACTGGAGTTGGTGAAGAGGTTATAAGATGCGTAGGGTCTCATTTGGTTGTAGAACTTATGAAACAGGGGTATGCTCCAGAAGCGGCATGTAGAGAAGCCGTTATGCGAATTGTGAAGAAAAGTCCTGAGAAATCAAAAAACATTCAAGTTGGTTTTTTAGCAATTAACAAGAAAGGTGAATATGGGGCTTATGCATTGCAGAAAGGATTTTCTTATGCAGTAAAATCTGATGAAATTGAAACTGTTATTCCAGGAAAATATTATTACCAATAAATATTTTATGAACTATCAACTTGAAGTAATTGCATTTTCAATCTCCTCTTGTATAATCGCAGAGCAGGCAGGGGCTGATAGAATTGAATTGTGCGACAATCCAAGTGAAGGCGGTACAACACCTTCTTTTGGCATGATTAAAACTGCAAGGTCAAAAACGTCTATTGCTTTATTCCCAATTATACGTCCACGGGGTGGTGATTTTTTATATTCAAATGATGAATTTGAAATCATGAAAAATGATATAAATATTTGTAAAACAATTGGTTGTGATGGTGTTGTGATTGGTTTATTACAGCCAGATGGAAGCATTGACGTGCAAAGAACAGTAGAATTGGTTGAATTAGCCTACCCTATGGATGTAACTTTTCATCGAGCATTTGACCGAGTTAATGATCCAATAGACAGCCTTGAAAAGATAATCAATTGTGGTTGTAAAAGGGTTTTAACGAGTGGTTTACATCCAACAGCTGAACAAGGAATCGATTTAATTGAACAACTTGTTACATTAGCAGGTAATAGGATTTCGATAATGCCAGGTTCGGGGATTAGAGCACAGAACTTGGAGAAAATTGCATCAAAAACAAAGGCACTTGAATTTCATTCATCTGCCCGAAAAATATTAACCTCATCAATGCAATATTCTAATCCATCAATGAAAGAATCCTTGGTTTCTTCAATATTGGATGAATATGAAGTTTTTGAAATGAAGAAGATATTAAACAATCTAGCATAATATAGTTTAAATTATAATCTATTGATAATCTATGTTTAGCAATTCAAATAACCTAATTTGATTTTTAGCCCTTACTAAGTTATGTGTTGGATATTTTGCACCATAATAAATATCATCATTAATATAATCAGTAAAAAATCGAAGGGCTTGCATATAAATCATGAATTTTCCAGCATAAGCAAAAGAATCCAATTCTGAAGCTGAAAGTAAGTCTTTCATATTTTCAAGATAACCTGCTTTTATCGCTTCAAAGAAATTTTTCCTGAAATATATTTTATCCAAATCTTTTTCTTCTTCATCCGCTTCGCTAGTGTACGTTCTAATCATATCACCTACATCGCTGATAAAATAACCTTGCATCACAGTGTCTAAATCAATAACACAAATACTTTTATTGGAACGATCAAACAATACATTGCTGATTTTAGTATCGTGATGGGTTACACGTAGTTTAAATTTTTCATCATCTAATATTGCTTTGAACTTTTTCACAACATTCTCATGCAGAAAAAACCAATCAATTAGGTTTTTTGAATCGTCAATTTTTTGTGAATTACCAGATTTTAATGCCTGTAAAAAGCTTTGAAACCGATAATTTAAATTGTGAAATTGCGGAATTGTCTCTTTTAGATGTTCAAGAGGCAATCCAGACAATTCATTTGTGAAACTTCCAAATGCTTTAGCCGCTTCAAAAGCTTGGTCGGCGGTTTTACAAACTGAAATGGTATGAGAGTCTTTTACATAATGAAACATTCTATAGTAATTAGAATCTACCATTGCATAGTTTTCATTAGCAATAGTTGACAATGGTAATGTGAAAAGAAATTCAGGGTTTTTATTTTGTAAAAAGCTGCCTATAAATTTTAAATTATAAGCAATGTCCTCTGGATTTAGAAAAACAGTATCATTTACTCTTTGTAATATATATGTAGGAATTAGATTTTCTTTAACAACATACGTTTGATGTATGAGTCCGCTCCCATGCGGAATTACATCAAAATTATGATGATTTAAACCAAATTTTTCTAATATGTAATGAATTGTATTTTTTTCAATCATTGTTTCAATCAATAAACCATTCTTACTTTAATTGTACCTTTTATATCTTTAAGCAATTCGAATGCTTGGGCGGAAAGTGCAGAATCAATATCCAAAACCACATAACCGATATCTTCATTTGTTTTCAGGTATTGAGATAAAATATTGATATGGTTGGCTGAAAGGCTTGAATTGATAGCAGATAAAACACCAGGGATATTGTTGTGGATATGTAAAATACGGTGAGTTCCCTCTTGTGCAGGAAGATTAATTTCCGGCACAGAATGAGATCCATTTGTACTGCCCAATTCAAGGAAGTTAAAAAGTTTTTGACTCACATCAATACCAATATTCAATTGAGCTTCTTCAGTTGAACCACCGATGTGAGGTGTTAATAATACATTAGGTAATCCTTGAAGTGGTGAAATAAAATTATCACCTGATTTTTCTGGCTCTAAGGGAAAAACATCAATTGCTGCACCATTCAAACGTTTAGATTTCAATTGTTCTGCTAAAGCATCAACATCAACAACCTCTCCTCTTGCGTAATTAATTAAAATAGAACCTTTTTTAAATTGAGAGAGCACATTGGCGTTAATTAAGTTTTTCGTTTGGCGTGTATCAGGTATATGAAGTGTAACAATATCTGCCTCAAAAACCAATTCCTCAAGTGTTTTTCGTGATTGAGCATTACCCAATGGCAAACGAGTAACAATATCATAATAAATTACATGCATTCCAAATGCTTCAGCCAAAATACTAACTTGAGTACCAATATTACCGTAACCAACAATTCCAATAGTTTTTCCCCTAAGTTCATAACTATTTGAAGCCTCTTTTAACCATATCCCTTTGTGTGCAGCACTATTTTTATCTGGAATTCTACGAATTAACATAATTGCAGCACCTAAAACCAATTCTGCAACAGAGCGGGTGTTGCTGTATGGTGCATTGAAAACAGCTATGCCTTTTTTGGTTGCAGCATCAATATCAACTTGATTCACACCAATACAAAAACAGCCAATAGCCTGAAGTTTAGGGGCGTTTTCAAGTATACGCTTTGTGATTTGCGTTTTTGATCGAATGCCCAATAAATGAACATTTTTAATTTCTTTTATTAAATCCTCTTCACTTAAAGCACCAGATAAAGTACGAATATTTCTATAACCTGCATTTTCAAACTGAATTTTTGCAGATTGGCTTAGATTTTCCAG